>CAZWGW010001079.1:0-2389 GCA_964633565.1 uncultured Planctomycetaceae bacterium | reverse complement strand
GACAACGATGACAACTGCGTCACCGTCGCCAATCCCCTGCAGGCAAACCACGACACGGACATCGCCGGTGACGCGTGCGATCCTGACGACGACAATGACGGGGTGCTGGACAATGTGCCCGACAACTGCCCTACGGTACCCAACGCGAATCAGTCGGACGTCGATTCGAACGGCAAAGGGGATGAGTGTGATGACCGGGACGGAGATGGCGTCGTTGACATCAGAGACAACTGTCGCCCACTGCCAGGGAAGCCGATCGATTCTTCCTACTACAACCCCGACCAGGAGGACCTGGACGGCGACCTGGTGGGAGATTCATGCGACCTCGATGACGACGACGACCACGTGGTCGACGATATCGATAACTGCCCGTTCATACCCAATCCTCCACTCGCGCCCGACGCCCCGCAGCTTGACACGGACGATGATTTTCTTGGAGACGCCTGCGACAATTGCCCGACCGTTCCGAATTCAGACCAGCTCGACTGCAACAAGAACGACGTCGGGACGGCCTGCGACGGCAAGGAGGGAGACATCTTCCGCTCCCTCGGTACTTGCAGCCCAGGCCGCCCCCAGATCTACACACTCGATCCGCGCGAGTTCCTCCCGATTCGGTGTACCAGCTGCCCGGACTGGATTCCCGACGACTTCGACATCCGCATCCAGGTGCTGTCGGACTACCGCGGGCCGTTGGAGGTGGTCGACGACCGCGGTCACCTCGTGGCCCGCGCCGACATCGGGCCGGATCAGCAATTCATCAGCTTCCAGCCGCGTGCATCGTTCTCGTACGTTGCGCCTGGATGCGGCGCCGATGCCTTTCAAGGAACGCAGTATTTCCTTCGCATTCCAAGAGGCGACGGGCCGGTCCAGCTCGAGCTGGCGTTTCCATGATTGTCCGGGACGTAGGCGCAGGTCTTCAGATGCTGTCCCAAAACCCAGCGGCCAAGCCTGGGGCGGATACGGAACACCAAGACAAACTGCCCCAGGCTATGGGCTCGACGCCCCTTTGGGGCTGCTTCCGGAACAACAGCCCTGAAGGGGCGGCCAGATCACAGCCTGGGGCAGTTCCCCGGGCAGTTCCCCATGCTGTTTGTCGACCGCCCCAGGCGATCGGCCGGCGAGTTCTGGATGTAGGCGCAGGTCTTCAGCCTGCGCAGAGCGGCGGTTGGCGAGTCATGCTGCTCGTAGTACTTCCTGCTTGGCTCATCGCCGCCACAGCCCTCGCTCAGGCCCCCGCGTTCCGCGTCAAGGACATCAACCGCCAGCCAGTCGTCAGCCCGTCCACGCAGCGCGACATCGTCAGCCGCGACGGCGTCGCCTTCTTCGTTTCCGACAGCGACAAGCGTCGTGGCGAGAGGAGCGGGCGGCAGTGCGATGAAGGCATAACACCCAACGGTTGCTGCGCGATGGACTGTACGCCGCTGCCCGGAGGCACTTCCTGTCTCGGCGGCGTGTGCATTGCCGCAGGCGTTTGCGACGGCGCCGGCACCTGCAACCCGGGCCCGCCGCTGGATTGTGACGACCGCAATCCACTGACGCAGGACTCCTGCGACATGGTGCTGGGCTGCGTGCACCGGACGCCGCCGTGCACCGGCGACTGCAACGGTGACCGCGTGGTGACGATCGATGAGATCTTGAGAATGGTGAACACGGCGCTCACGGGACGCGGCAATTGCATCAACGGCGACGCCAATGAAGACGCGCAGACAACCATCGACGAGATCATCGCGGCGGTCGGGAATGCGCTGGCGGAGTGTCCGGGGTGAGATCATCGTGGCGGTTCATTCCATGAGCAGATATAGTTCACTGGATGAACGATCTGCATATCTTGCCGCGTCGCCTGGCGCCGGTTGTGGAGCGAGTCTTGTCGGCTTTTCCAGTGGTGGTGCTCAGCGGCGCCCGGCAAACAGGTAAGACGACGCTGGTCCAGCACCTGCCTTCGGCAGCGCGTCGTAGCTTTCGTTCCTTGGACGACTTGCGAGTCCTCGAGCAGGCGCAGCGCGAACCGGATCTGTTGGTATCGGAGGCCGCGCAGCTCACCCTCGACGAGGTGCAGCGCGTGCCCGATCTCCTGCGAGCGGTGAAACGCGCCGTAGACGGCGCGCGGCGCAACGGCCGCTTCCTGCTGACCGGATCGGCCAACCTGCTACTGCTGCGTCACGTCTCCGAAAGCCTCGCGGGTCGAGCCGTGTACCTGCATCTGGCACCACTCACGGAGGGTGAAAAATCAGGCGCCGGTGCCGAGCCGCCCTGGAGCCAGCTGCTGGCTGCGCCGACAGCCGAGGCAGCCGGCGCGATCCTCGCCGCGCGTCCGCCCTGGCGCGGGCAATGGACGCAAGCGGCGCTCGAAGGCGGATATCCCCCGGTCTTGGCGCTCGCCGGCGAGCAG
>CAZWGW010001078.1:0-2392 GCA_964633565.1 uncultured Planctomycetaceae bacterium | reverse complement strand
CAACTGGTAGATCTGCCCCTTGTATTCCGAGCGGAATTGCGGGCTCCCCTTCTCCCATTTGCGATTCTTCCACAGCGTCACCGGCGAATAGCCGCCGAGCATCGGTTTCTGTTCGGCGGCGGCGGCCAGGCTCGTTCCGCTCCCGGCCGGATCAGTGGCTGCCGGAGCGGACGTCCTGGCAGCGCGCTGCGCCAGCAGATCGGAGTACTTGAGCGCCGCACGTCCCACCGCGCTGACGTAGTCGTTGATCCCGCGGTAGCCGGTCGACTCCACAATCGGCGTACCGTCCGGTTCGAGAAACAGGTCGGTCGGGAGCGAATCGACGTGATAGCGTTCGGCGACGGCGGGAGAGCGGTCGGCGTTGACTTTCACCGGCACGACGAGGCGTCGCAACTCGCGCTGGACCTGTTCCCGGTGGAGCACGTTCTGCTCCATCTGCCGGCACGGTCCGCACCAGTCGGCGTAAAAATGCACCAGCAGCGGCCGATTGAGGCGCCTGGCTTCGGCCAGCGCCGAATCGAAGTCGCTGCGCCAGACGTCGTCGGCTGCGGCGTGACCGGCGAATGCCGCCAACAGCGCGAACGACACCACACCGATCACCCGGACGCATCGCATGGCATGCTCTCGCAGACGCGCGCCGCGGATCGGGGGGAGGACCCTCCGGCGCCGGGCCGGAGGCGTCAGTGGGGCTGGGGCTGCCCGCAATCAGACCAATCCGCGCTGTCCCCATCGATTACCTATCGGCGAGTGCCCGGTCGGCCGTTGGGGCATGTTCTGCCGGCCATCACCAGGCGGCTCCGCAGTGCAGCGATTATGCCGGTCATGACGGCTCATGACCGCATACGACCCGCACGACCGGCGCAGAATCCGCAACCGGTCAAGTCACGGCGCTGCGATCCCGGCAACGGGATCCCCGAGAGAGCCCACAGGCGATGCGACCGCGGCTCAGATTGCGCGTGCCACGACAAACGCCGTGCTCACTATCGGCGCTGGAACAGCAGCCAGACGATGCCCAGCATGCCGACGAAGAGACCGACCTTCATCCACAGCGACATCCCCTCGACCCTGGTCGTCAGGGTCGGCGCACCCGCGACGGGGGCCGGCGCCGCAACGGTGGTTCCCGCACCTGTGGCCGTGGGATATTGAGCGCCCGTCCCGGAAGGCGCCGGCGTTGAGTTGGGGCCGGAATTGCCACCGGCCGAGGTGCCCGTCCCGGAGGACACGGGCGTGATGGGGCGATTCGGGTCCCAGAAGATTACCTGGCAATGCGGGCAGCGATCTCCGTTTTTCAGAGTCGGTGGAATCTCTTTTCCACAATTTGCGCATATCGAAATCCGACTGCGGGTTCCCGTTGTCGTCGAGGTTGTCCCTTCGACCGCCGGCCTGGCATCATTCGATCCTGCTGTATTAGCGCCCTGAGTATCGGTCGCCGATGTCCCCGTCCCGGCACCGTTTGGCGGCACGCTCACCAGCGAGCCCTGTTCTCCCGGCTGTGGAGTTTCGGGGTTCGCAGGATCTTCCGAACGGCGCGGTGCCGGCTGCGGATCATCGTAGACTTCCAGCTTGCCCAGCATCACGCCCTGAATCCGCCGACACCGGCGCAACAGACTCTCGAAACTTTCCTGCGCAGGCGTGAACTCGAATTTTCCATCCATCGAGCGGATCGACCGCACCTTGTCCATCTCGATCTCATTCGTCCGCTGGTTGTTCCGGACGATGACCTTTTCCGACGTCATGCTGATCAGATCGCAGCGCAGGCGGTTCCCGGTCGCCTGCAATACGCTGCCGGACAGCGCGGGCGAAAATGTGATCTGGTCAACGACCCGTGGCGCGTCGTCCGGCTGGTCCTGTCCAAACCCGGACGCTGACAGACACAGCCACACCCCGGCACAGAGGACAATCCCAAACGCGTTCAGTTTCGCCATGACCCGCGTCTCCCGCGTAAGTGGTGCACGTGTCAAAAATATCACATTCTGCTTCCGCAGCATACCCAATCCCCCACAGACAGTAAAGCATCTTTTACATTTGTACGCACATTTCCGCAAGCTGCCAGGGGAAATTCTGATCGGATCAGGAACGGGTGTCCCTGTCTGAACAGGTTCACTTCCAAACCCCGGATGCATGAACGGGTTTCGTCAATCCCGATCTACAGATTGCCGGTGTGCATTGGGCGACGTCCCCAGAATCGGTGCGGTCCGGAACTGGAGATGCGCGCCACACCCCGTATGTTCCCACGGAATTCCGATTCCAGTATTAGCCCGAAGATTGCCTTATTTCGGGAAATCGGACCGTCCCCCCGGCCGGGAGTCTTCAGGTTCGCATTCCGCCCGCTGTCCACTGTAGAATGAGGCGACGCTCAGACCGTTACCACGACGGCGTTTCCATCCTCCCC
>CAZWGW010001077.1:571-2396 GCA_964633565.1 uncultured Planctomycetaceae bacterium | reverse complement strand
TGAGTAGTCATTGGTCAGTAGTCCGTTGTCAGTGGTCAGTGGCCAGGGGAGCGACATTGATGCCGAATTCCCTGACTCCTGGTTCCCAACTCCTAACTCCTTGTGATCGTCTCGTGCAGGTTCAACAGGATCCGCGCGACGCTGGTCCAGGCGGCGAGTTCCGCTTTGTCCATATCGCCGGGGATCGTGGCAAGCCCGACCTTAAGCAGCGCGTCGGCCGCTTGTGGATCGTGCGTGAAATCTGTCTTGTGCTTTTCGAATAGTTGTCGCAGCAGGGCGAGTTCGTCCGCCCGCGGATCGCGCTGCAGACTCTGCTGGAACGCCCACGTGACGCGCGCATCGCTCGTGTCGCCGCCGTCCTTCACGATTCGCGCCGCGAACACCCTTGCGGCTTCGACGTAGGTCGGGTCGTTCAGTAACACCAGCGCCTGCTGCGGGATGTTCGAACGCGTCCGGTCGGCGGTACACTCCTCGCGGCTCGTGGCGTCGAACGCCAGCATGCTCGGGTGCGTAAACGTCCGCTGCCACCAGGTGTACAGGCCGCGGCGGTATTCATTGGGGCCGGTGTCCGCCTGATACGTCCGTTGCGGGAAGTTGAGGTTTTCCCAGTACCCCTCCGGCTGATAGGGGAACACGCTCGGGCCGCCGATCCTCGGGACGAGCAGTCCGGAAATGGAGAGCGCGTTGTCACGCACCAGTTCGGCGTCGAACCGGTAGCGGCTCTGCCGGGCGAGGAGCCGGTTGTCCGGATCGCGCGCCAGCAGTTCCGGGCCGGCGATCGACGTCTGCCGGTACGTCCGGCTCGTCACGATCGTGCGCACGACGTGCTTCACGTCCCAGCCGCTGTCCAGGAACTCGCCGGCGAGCCAGTCGAGCAGTTCGGGGTGGACCGGCCATTCCCCCTGTGAACCGAGGTCGTCGGTGTTCTTCGAAAGGGCGATGCCGAAGAACTGCTTCCACAACCGGTTGACGAACACTCGGGCCGTGAGCGGGTTTTCCGGCGAGACAAGCCACTCGGCGAGGTCGAGCCGGGTAAGGCGGCGGGACTCGTCAGTGACCCGGACGCTTTGAGCGTCCGGGTCACTCTTCGCGAGAAACGCCGGTAGCGCGGGCTGCACCACTTCGCCGCTCTCATCCAGCCAGTTGCCGCGCGGGAGGATGCGCACCGTGCGCGGCGTCGGGAGCGCCGTCGAGACCAGGCATCGCGGCAGCGTCCCCTCATAGTCAGTCTTTGCCATCTGCGCGGCGGCAAGCTGGTTGCGGAGCTCGTCCAGCACGGGCGTCATCGATTTGAAGTGTGTTTTGAGCTTCGCCTGCTGTCCTGCGTCGCGTTCGGCATGAGCGCGCTGCACGAGGTCGAGAATGTCCTGTGGTGGCAGTTCGGTCTTCGGCGCGGGGACCGGTTTGGCGGCGGTTGTGGCGGAGACGCGGAACTTGCCCAGCGTGTGCCCTGCCCCGTGGTTCTGGGCGATCGTGAACGTGAGCGTGGTCCCTTCTCCCGTGCCGATCGGTTCTGCCAGCTCGAAGACCAACGCATGCTGGCGGCCGATCGCGCCGGCAATGGCCCAGCCGTTGTTCTTCTGCGAGTTGCCGTCGATCACGGCGGCGGCGGAGAACTCGTTCTGCGTGTAGAGCGTCTGGGCACTGGTAATGGCCACGGGCTGATTGTCCCCCTGGGTCACGCTGACTTCGCTGACGACAAAGTTGCCATTACTGGCGCGGCCCGGTCCCTGCGCCGGCAGCCGCTGGTCCGGCAGGACGTCGAGCCGGAAGCCGGTGATCACCCTGAGCGGGGTCTTGACCGTAACGCGATACGTGTCGACGC
>CAZWGW010001077.1:0-561 GCA_964633565.1 uncultured Planctomycetaceae bacterium | reverse complement strand
GACAGTTGCGAGTTGTTGTCGGATTCGACGCTCTCCGGATGCAGGACGGTCCATTGCGCCGCGGCCGCGAGTTCGTCTTTGACGAGTTGTTCCCATTCCGACTGCGCGGCGGCCAGTTCGGGTGTGTCGGCGTCATACCGCTGCTGCAGTTCGTTGACGGCCGTCTGCAGGCGGTCCAGCTCGGCAGCCTGTTCCTCATTGGGGACCAGCATGCCGGGACCGGGGTCGCCGATGATCGGCTCCTGGATGTCGGCGAAGAACGCACCGAGCGAATAGAAGTCGCGCGACGTCGGCGGGTCGAACTTGTGGTCGTGGCACTGGCAGCAGCCGATCGTCAGGCCCAGCCACACCGTGCCGACGGCCCGGACGCGATCCGTGAGCATGCGGGCTTCGTAGTCCCTGGCCTGCGCGCCCCCTTCCTCGGTTGTGAGCAGCAGGCGGTTGAAACACGACGCGACTTTCTGTTCCTGTGTACTCCCGGGGAGCAGGTCCCCCGCAAGTTGTTCGATCGTAAACCGGTCGAACGGCATGTTGTTGTTGAACGCATTGATCACATAGTCG
>CAZWGW010001076.1:0-2398 GCA_964633565.1 uncultured Planctomycetaceae bacterium | reverse complement strand
TTCAGAATTGCGGCGGAACAGGCGGTGTCCCGAGAGGAAGTCCCGTTCGCCGCAATTCTGAATTCTGAACACCCGACCCCGGCCACACGGAGGCCGCATGGAATTCGACACGGCGTTTCAGGTCTCGACGTCGAACCTGCGGTTCGGCTCCGGCACGACGCGCGAAGTCGGGCTGGACCTGCAGGACATGGGGCTGCGGCGGACGCTGCTTGTCATCGACCCGCGGCTGCGCGAACTCCCGGCGGGACAGACAACCATCGAATCGCTGCGGGCCGCGCGGGTCGACTTCGACACGTTCGACGGCGTCAGCGTCGAGCCGACGGACGCGACGTTCCGCGCGGCAATCGCCGCGGCCACGGAGGGGAAGTTCGATTCGTTCGTCGCCGTCGGGGGCGGAAGCACGATCGACACGGCCAAGGCGGCGAACCTCTATTCGACGTATCCGGCCGACTTCTTCGACTACGTCAACGCGCCGATCGGTCGCGGGCTTCCGATTCCCGGCCCCCTCAAACCGCTGATTGCCATCCCCACGACGGCCGGCACGGGGAGCGAGACGACGGGTGTGGCGATCTTCGATTACGTCGAGAAGCACGCCAAGACCGGCATCGCACACCGTTTTCTGCGTCCGACGCTGGGGATCGTCGACCCCGACAACACGCGCACGCTCCCCCCCGCCGTGGCGGCGTCCGCCGGGCTGGACGTGCTCAGTCACGCACTGGAGTCGTACACGGCGATCCCGTTCACGCAGCGTCCGCGGCCGGAGCGGCCGATCCTGCGGCCGGCGTACCAGGGGTCGAACCCGATCAGCGATCTGTGGGCGCTGCACGCGCTGGAACTGGTCGCGCAGTACCTGTTCCGCGCGGTCGCCGATCCGGCGGACGACGAAGCGCGCGGAAAGATGCTGCTGGCGTCGTCGATCGCGGGGATCGGCTTTGGCAATGCGGGGGTCCACCTGCCGCACGGGATGTCGTATCCGGTCGCCGGGATGGTGCGGGACTTCCGGCCGGCGGGATACGCAGTCGATCATCCGCTCGTTCCGCACGGGATGTCGGTCATCCTGCACACTCCGGCCGTCGTGCGGTTCACGGCGCCGACCAGCCCGGAGCGGCACCTGCGGGCGGCGGCCGCACTGGGAGCCGACGTATCGCAGGCCGCGCCGCACGATGCCGGCGAGGTGCTCGCGCGCCGCGTGATCGACTTCATGCAGCGGCTGCGGATGCCGAACGGCCTGCGCGCGGTCGGCTACACGGAGGCCAACATCCCGGCCCTCGTGCAGGGGACGCTGCCGCAGCACCGGGTGACGAAGCTGTCGCCCCGTCCGGCCGGAGAGGCCGAACTGACGCAACTGTTCCGGGACTCGATGAGGATCTGGTGAGCCCCCATGCCCGTGTCTGCGCCTGCCGATGTTCCGAGCGTGCCGCTCCTGTGCGGCGGGCGGTGGTTGACCGCGAGCAGCGGGTGCAGCGGCGACGTGTTCAATCCGTCCACCGGCGAAGTCATCGCCCGCGTCCCGTACTGCACGACGGAGGAGACGGCCGAGGTGACGGCCGCCGCCGCCGCGGCATCGCCGGCGTGGAGCAGCACGCCGGTGATCGAACGGGCGCGGGTCATGTTCCGCTATCGTGAGCTGCTCGAATCGCACTTCGACGAGTTGTCGCGGCTCGTGACGCGCGAGCACGGCAAAACTCTGGCGGAATCGCGGGCCGAGGTGCGGCGCGGGATGGAAGTCGTCGAGTTCGCCTGCGGCATCCCGAGCCTCATCATGGGGCAGTCGCTGCCGGACGTCGCGCGTGACATCGACGCCGAGGTGACGCGGCACCCGGTCGGGGTCTGCGCCGGCATCACGCCGTACAACTTCCCCGCGATGGTGCCGCTGTGGATGTTTCCGATCGCGCTCACCTGCGGGAACACGTTCGTGCTGAAGCCGTCGGAGAAGGTGCCGCTGTCGGCCGTGCGGCTGGGAGAACTGCTGCAGGCGGCCGGTTGCCCGGACGGCGTGTTCAACATCGTCCACGGCGACCGGACGTGCGTGGCAGCACTGATGGCCGACGAGCGGGTGGCAGCGGTGTCATTCGTCGGGTCGTCGCCGGTGGCACGGTGGATCTACGAGACGGGGACCCGCGCCGGAAAACGGGTGCAGGCGGCCGGCGGTGCGAAGAACCATTTCATCATCCTGCCGGATGCCGATCCAAATCTGGCGGTCGAGGCGTTGTCCGCGTCGGCGTTCGGCTGCGCTGGGCAACGGTGCATGGCGACGAGTATCGCGGTGGCCGTCGGTCCGCGAGTCGACGGCCTGGTCGAGCGTTTGTGCGAACACGCGGCGCGGCTGCGGGTCGGGCCGACCGACAGCAGTGAAAGCGTCGACGTCGGCCCGCTCATCCGCGGGGAGCACGTGGAG
>CAZWGW010001075.1:0-2400 GCA_964633565.1 uncultured Planctomycetaceae bacterium | reverse complement strand
GACGCTTCATATCAGCCGCGCGGCAAGCAGATCCGCGAGCCGCACGGCATCTGGTACACGGCGGTGACCGGCATCTGGCAGACGGTGTGGCTGGAGCCGGTGCCGGATCTGTCCATTCAGCGGCTGACGCTCGTCCCCGATTTCTCGGAGGCGATCGAGGCCGTCAACCTCACGGTCGAAACGGCCGTCCGCCGGATCGACGACGATCTGGAGATCCACGTCCTGGTTGTCGACGGTGAAATGATCAAAGCCGACGCGACGATCGATTTCCCCTGGCCGGCTGAATTGCGGGACGCCATCAACAAGGGCGCGCCGGCGACCGGGTCGCGCGAGGAGAAGGTGTTCGTACCGCTGCCGAAACTGTGGTCGCCCGACAATCCGTTCCTGTACCGCGTCGAAGTGGAATTGCGTTCCGGCGACCGCACGCTCGACCACGTGACGAGCTACGTCGGCATGCGCAGGATCGAAGTCAAAAAAGACGACGCCGGCGTCAACCGCCTGTTCCTCAACAACGAGCCCCTGTTCCAGTACGGCCCGCTCGATCAGGGCTGGTGGCCGGACGGCCTCTACACGGCCCCGACCGACGAGGCGCTCAAGTACGACATCGAAATGACGAAAAAGCTCGGCTTCAACATGTGCCGCAAGCACGTCAAGGTCGAGCCGGAGCGGTGGTACTACTGGTGCGACAGGCTGGGCCTGCTCGTCTGGCAGGACATGCCGAGCGGCGACCGCTACATCCGCGAGCGCGATCCGGACATCGAGCGCTCGGCCGAGTCGGAAGCCAACTTCCGCCACGAGTGGCAGGCGATCATCGAGGCGAACCGCAACCACCCGTCGATCGTCGGGTGGGTCCCGTTCAATGAAGGCTGGGGCCAGTTCAAGACGAACGAGATCCTGGCCTGGACGAAAGAACTCGATCCGACGCGGCTGGTCGACGGTCCCAGCGGCTGGTCCGATCGCGGCGGCGGCGACATGCACGACATGCACCGTTACCCTGGTCCCGGCATGTATGCGGTCGAAGAGAAGCGCGCCTCCGTCCTCGGCGAGTTCGGCGGACTGGGGCTGCCGGTTGAGGGGCACACCTGGCTCGACAAGGGGAACTGGGGCTACCGCTCGTTCACGAATCGTGAGGACCTCGGCCGGGCGTACGAAACGATCGTCGGCCAACTGCCATTCCTGATCGCCGACGGCCTGGCGGCGGCCGTCTATACACAGACGACCGACGTCGAGATCGAAGTCAACGGCCTCATGACGTACGACCGGGCGGTGACGAAGTTCGACATCGACCGGATGGCGGCCTTTCACAAACGCCTGTATTCGTCACGGCCCACGACGAAGACCGTGGTCCCCACGTCCGAAGATTCGCCGCAGACCTGGCGCTACACGACGGCGGCCCCCGTGGAGGGCTGGGAGCGGCCGGACTTTGATGCCGCGGCGTGGAAGGAAGCCCCCGGCGGCTTCGGCGAGCCGTCAACGCCCGGCAGCGTCGTGCGGACGCAGTGGAAGACCGATGACATCTGGTTGCGGCGAACCTTCTCCCTCTCCCCCCGGGGAGAGGGTCGGGGTGAGGGGGCGATTGTAGGTTCGGCGCCCGAATCTCCCGACCTCTACCTGCGGCTGCACCATGACGAAGAGGCCGAGATCTACCTCAACGGTGTGCTGGCAGCGAAGGTCACCGGGTATTCGACCAGCTATGTGTTCGTGCCGATGGACGATGCGGCTCGGAAGGCGCTCAAGGCGGGGGAGAACACGCTGGCGGTGCACTGCAGGCAGACGGGCGGGGGGCAGTACATTGACGTGGGGGTGGTGGAGGTGGAGTTCGGAGAGTGAGAGCGGCTTGGCGGCTGAGGTCGGACTTCGGACAAGAAGCACTACAAACACGCTGGACGGCCTCTGCAGTCTGCCCCCAGCGGGAATCGGCGGCAACGTGCTTGGGCGCGATCTGCGGGGAATGTAAAACCTGAAATCGCTGGCATTGTCCCACCAGATCGGCTCAAGCCAGCCGGATTCAGAACATCGTTATCCCGCCCCGTTTGTCGCAGCGAGAGGCACTGCAGTCCCAAGAAGCCTCCATGCAACAATGGCCAAGACCACAGTTACTCCCGACTCCAGAAAGATCCAAACCATGTGCCTCCACACTGGGCGCCTTGTCCAAGTATCTAAACCAGGCGTGGATGGCGGATACCCGAGCAGGTCGAGGGCTGTTCGCCGGTAGGCAACCCAAAGTGACTTGTCGACGTCTTCAGATCCTTGAATCAGGTACAACCAAACGATGTGAAACGCCGGGACTGCGAACACAGTCCATGGGAGCAGCCCCGGAAGCCGGATTCCTTTCTCGGCAGCCGCGTACGTGAGAACTACGAGAAGTGTCCAAGCGGCAAAAGTCACGCGCCATTCAAT
>CAZWGW010001074.1:0-2413 GCA_964633565.1 uncultured Planctomycetaceae bacterium | reverse complement strand
CGTGATAGAACCAACATCCTCTGGCTCCTTGTAGCCACGTCCGGGCGGCCTCATGCCGCCGGCGGTGGTCAGTGACAGGCGTGACCGGCCCATTCCGGACGCGTTTCGCGCACTCGTACGAGCGGCGAACCCACGAGGGATAATAGACCCACACACCTCTTTTCGCCTTTCGACCTCGAGACCTACGCCGACCGGCTGACACTCGCCTGCTGCACGGGCAGATCCATAAGCGGATGCCGCGTGGAGTAGCGCTTGTCCGCCAGGACGAGCTGCTTGCCCACGCGCGTCGCAATGTTCAGGATCAGCGGGCCCTGCAGGTTCGCGGTGAGCTGGTCCTCGTACTTGTTGACGATGACGAACACCTGCGAGCCGTGCGTCTGGGTCAGGCCGATGTGCCCGAGGTCCTCTGCCTTCACGACCACGCGGTAATCCGGCACGAACATCCGCGGATCGCAGACCACGAAGGCCAGTTCCGGCCGATGGACCGCCTGCATCCAGTAGAATGCGCTGTTCTCGCCGGTCTGAATCAGCGCGTACTCCCGGTCATCCGGGAATCCCAGGAGTCCCTTGGGAAAGTTGAGGAATCGTTGATCGTCGACCTCGATTCCGCCGAACCGCGACGTCTCGATGACCATCACGTCTTGCTCCCCGGTGTCGCCTGTGACACCGCAATTTCGATCGCGACAGAGCGGGCCCGGCGTGGCCGGCACTGCGTGATCCAACCTCGAACCTTTCGTCGCCCGCGATTCATCCAATCATCGCAGGAAGTCCAACAACGACAGGCTCTGTAACCTCGAACCCGACAGCAGGCTGGCCTGAAGGGCCGTCTGAGCCTGCTGGAATTTCGTCACTGCCTCCGTGAAATCCACGTCCCGCACCTGCGAGAGGAGGATGGTCGTCGCGCTCGTCGCGTCTTCCGTCTGGGCCAGGCGCGCTTGCATCGCCTGTGACCGCGCGCCGACCTGGCCGATCACGCGCGACACCTGCTCGCGGGTCGCGCTGATCTGGGCGCCGGCCTCCGTAATCTCCGACGAGTTATCCGCCAGGAGTCCATCGCGAAGACGATAGAGAGCGCTGAAGACGCCGCTTTGATAGAACGGCGCGACGTTCGTGCCTTCCAATTCTGTGGCGGTCCCGGTCCCGAGAATGCCGAGTTCCTGAGCAACCGGCGACAAGTTCAACGCCGTGACCGTAATCACCCCGGGACCGGCTGGGCCCGTCAATTGCAGTCCCGCCCCGGCGTCGGAGATACTCGCGACAATTCCCGCACCGGCAGCCGTGGAGGCGGCATTGATGGCATTCATCGCGTCGCCGAACGTCTTGGCCGTGCTCAGATCGACTTGAAATGTTACGCCATTGGCGTTCGTAATCTGAAAATCGTCGCCATTGACTGGATGAATGCCGCGAAAGCCGTTGACCTGCGAGAGAGGCACACTGGTATGGAGCGATTTGATGCCCAGCGTCGCGGCGTCCGTCCCGCCATTCTCGCCAATAATCAGCGGCGTGCCTGACAGCAGATTCTCGATGATGATGCCTGTGCCTGCGTCGTTAATCGACGCGCGAATGCCGACACCCGTGCCATTGAGGCGATTGAGAATGTCCTGCACGGTCGTCGCGCCGGTGAAGTCCACTGTGGCAGTCAATTGCCCGTTGGAAATACTGACGCCACTGGGCAGCGCGATACCACCAGGCGCCAGGTCGGCCAATGTCGTGGTCAGACTGACGCGGCGATTGACACTGGCGCCATCGAGATTAATCCCCGCGCCCGTTGTTTGCTTGATTCCAAGATCGATCGCAGTCGTCCCGGTGCCGACTTCGGCAATCTGAACACCGCTTCCCGGTATCGTCGCTACTCTTAGCGCCCCGCCGTCGGCCGGGCTGATGCCGAGCGTCAATGAACTGCCCGCCGCCGCGGCCGCATCATTAAACCGGGCGAAGAGATCACTAACGGTCTCCGCACCGGTAAAGTCCACGGTGAAATTGATGTTCGGCCCTGTCTCGGTAACGGAAATTGCTCCGAGGCGAACACCCTGTCCCCCGGCGCCTGCCAGTTCGGAAATGCGCGCATTCAATGAGAGTTGGACGTCAAAATCGACCGTGCCTCCGATAACGGACTTGCGCAAATTGAACAGGTCGGCGGCAACGACATTGAACGGCAACGTGGAGTCAATCTCGACAAGCGTTCGACGCTCGCCGGGATCGCCGTTCCAGGTCACACGCCCGAGACTCGTCGCAAAGGGGGCGCTCGTGACATCGCGCCCAGCAAAGAGGTAGGACCCCTGGTACTGTCGGTTGCCAAGCGCCTGAAGCTGTCCAATGATCCCGTCGATGACCAGCGCCTGAGCGGCCCGCTCCTCGGCGCTTTGCAGACTGCCCGCCTGCTCGCTGGCGATCCGCGAAGCCTGCGTGAGCA
>CAZWGW010001073.1:0-2416 GCA_964633565.1 uncultured Planctomycetaceae bacterium | reverse complement strand
CACTTGGGCCACCCTCTGCTCGGCGATCGACGCTACGGCGGCGGCAAAGGCGACTTCCTGCTGCACGCCGCGGTCGTCGAACTCGCGCATCCGGTCACGGGCCTGACGCTGCGCATCGAGGCGCCGGCGCCTGCGGCGTTGGTCGACGGCGGTCAACGCTGACTAACGTAGCGAGCAGAGGGACCGCTGCTCTCTTGGAGAGCCAAGACCAAGGCGGCACGTGTTGACCCCGTTCCAGGCTAAGATCAGCCGCAACGCGGGGACGTGCCTGGTATCGACCGGAGCCTACATCATGAAACGCCGTTGTCCCGACTACTCCAGTCTCCTTGCTAGCTTGGTCCTTGCCCTCGGCAGTGTTGCGGCCACGGCGCAGCTCCCTCTGCTCGTCTTCGATGGCCAGCAACAGAACGGGTACTACGGACGTTCTGTCGCGGGCGCGGGAGACGTGAACAACGACGGCTGGCCCGATCTCTTGGTCGGCGGCGACATCGTTCAAGTCTTCTCAGGTCGCGATGGAACCGAACTCCTACGGGTGACGGGGATCCAGTCCCCGTATGGGAGCGGTCTTCAGTTTGTCGCCTCCGTCGGCGACGTGAACCAGGATCGTCACGCAGACTTCATCGTCGGCGAGAGAGGTTACACCGGCGGGGCTGGGCGAGCGCGTGTGTTCTCTGGTCGCGACAGGTCCACCCTGTTCGCGATCGGCGGAACTGCCACTTCAAGCTTCGGATTCTCCGTCGCTGGCGCCGGCGATGTCGACCACGACGGTGTTCCAGACTTCATCGTCGGCGCGCCGTTCGATGATTCCTGGAAAGGGGCTGCCCACGTTTACTCCGGCAGCGACGGGCGAGAGTTGTTCACGTTTCGCGGCAACAGTGGGAGCGACCTGATGGGGCACTCCGTCAGCTCGTGCGGAGACATCAACAATGATGGCCACTCCGACCTTCTTGTCGGAGCGGTGCGGAACGTCGGAGGCTGTCCCAACGGGTTCGTGCGCATCTATTCCGGCAACGACGGCACTCTCATTCGTCAGTTGTCGGGAACGGGCAACTGCGACTACTTCGGCTTCGCCGCGAGCGGTGTGGGCGATGCGAACGGGGACGGTTACCCCGACCTGTTGGTCGGCGCACCGAACTACCTCGCAGCAAACGCTACCATGAGAACTGGGGCAGCGTTTCTCATCTCCGGGAGAGACGGAGCGACCCTTCACCAGTTCACAGGCTCGACGCCCGACGGTCAGTTCGGATGGGCGGTTTCGGGAGCAGGCGACGTCGACGGCGACGGATGTAGCGACGTCATCGTCGGCTCTGGGGGCTTCCTTGGCAGCGCAGCGACGTTGATCTCCGGCAAGACCGGCTCGGTAATTCACGAGTTCAGCCTGCCCGGAACTGGCCTGGGCTACTCCGTCGCTGGCTGCGGTGACATCGACCGGAATGGGATCCCGGATCTGATCGCGGGCGCGCCGGAAGACAGTCGAAGCGCGCCAAGAGGCGGGAGCGCGCACGTGTTCGGGATGTTCCCGCCGGCGACGTTCACCGCAATCGGCACGGGTTGCTCGGGTTCTGCCGGCGTCCCTGTGCTAACCG
The DNA here is from genome assembly GCA_964633565.1 of uncultured Planctomycetaceae bacterium. Lineage (GTDB taxonomy): Bacteria > Planctomycetota > Planctomycetia > Planctomycetales > Planctomycetaceae > CAZWGW01. The sequence continues at coordinate 830 of CAZWGW010001073.1, read as the reverse complement.
CGGCATCCGTTGCGGCTCCCTGGATCGGGGAGAGCTTCACGGTGGAGTTGAGTCAGTTCCCCAGCGGAGTCCTGAGCATCCCCTTCGGCCTGCTTGGCTTCTCGGACACCACCTGGGGTTCACTCGGTTTGCCGCTATCTCTTGACCTCATCGGGATGCCGACCTGTCAACTGCTCGTCAGCATCGATGCAACGTTCGTGCTGGGCAACGAGGGCGGCCACGCATACTGGACGATCCGCATTCCGGTACTGCCGAGTCTCGTCGCGAACAGCTTCTATCTGCAGGGCTTCGTGCTCGACCGGGCAGCCAACGCCCTGGGTGCGACGGTGACCAACGCTGGCGAGGCGCGAATCGGCGTCAGGTGAGGTGCTGAAGCCTAGCCCTAGCAGCGGCGGTCCAAGGGTCGATTCGCCTCGCCTCCGCCTGCGCCCTCCGTAGCCCGAGGAGCCACCCGTTGCTCAGCGATCACCGCTACGGCGGCGGCAAAGGCGACTTCCTGCTGCACGCCGCGGTCGTCGAACTGGCGCATCCGGTCACGGGCCAGGCGCTGCGCATCGAGGCGCCAGTGCCTGCGGCGTTGCGCGAGCGCGGCCTCAGTCGGTGAACAGGGCCTCCAGAGTCGGGGCGTCGAGGATGCGGTCCAGCCAACGGTCGAGTTCGGCCTTCGGCCCACTCTGCACGCGCTCGCGAAGGGTCTCGGGGATCCTCCCGAAGCGCTTCTCGACCAGGCGCAGCAGGGTCGTGGCGCGCTCTTCTTCGCGGATCCTGTCAGCAATCGTGGTCATGAACTTGACGCGCTCTTCTTCGCGGATCCTGTCAGCAGTCGTGGT
>CAZWGW010001072.1:0-2418 GCA_964633565.1 uncultured Planctomycetaceae bacterium | reverse complement strand
TCATACAACAACCCGATCTGGATCCGAAAATGACTCGCAAGTCCCTGCAGACCTGTCTGATGTTTGTAAGTGGCTCGCTCCTGGCGACGTCGGCGGGGCCGGCGTTGGCGCAGAAGAAAGGAGGCGGCGCGGCGCCCGCGGGGGCGATCTACTATCGGCATTTTGACCCGTCAGCGCCTGACGGCGATTACTATTCCACGCTGAAGATCAATGCCGACGGGTCAAATCCGTCGGTGGTCTTTCCCGAAATCTCGGTCGGTGAAGCGAGCCACGCGCGGCACGCCGGGCAGCGCTGGTTCATTGACACACCGTACCACTCTGTCTTCAATGTGGTTTCCGAGAGTGGCACGTCCGTCGTTCTGTTTCATGATCCGGACATTGTGCTGTTGGACGCCCCCCACTGGCAGCGGCACACCAGCGACGGCTGGATCTCGTTCGAGGCCGAGCAATGGGGGACCAATCCGCAATCGGGCCAGCGGGAACTGCTCGACGTGGGAATCTTCATCGTCCAGGTCGCCTGCGACACGACAGGTGCGATCGTCGGCGCTGTACCGGGGTCACGGCAACTGGTCGTCTCGGACAGTGAGTTCGGCGGCGAGATCAAGGGCCACGACTGGGGCGCCGACGGACGGCTCTTGTTTTCCGTGCGCGACGCCGGAGTGGACTCCGGGCTGTGGATCGCCGACCTGACCCAGCCGGGCCTGTCGCGCTACACGTGGGTCAGCACCGGCGCCTCGCGCGTCGTCTCCGCTCCGGCCTGGTCGCCGGATGGATCGCGAGTGGGCTTCAACGAGAACTCGACCGGCATCGTAATTCTCAATCTGGCTAACGGCCGCCGCAAGACGATCCCGAACAGCGCCACGCACGGAGTCGGCACGGTCCGCTGGTCTCCGCATGGCGATGGGCTGGTCTACCATCGCGGACGTTACGGGGAAGCGCAGTCGGACATCTATCGCGCCGATCGCGACGGCGGCGGCCGGACGTTCGTTGCCACGGGGTCTGCGCTCGGCTGGCGGGACTGACGCAACACACGTGGAAGCGGATGCGCGCGACGCCCGAGTTCGCCGGGCACGCTCCCGGCCGAGACCGGTTCAGCGTGGCATCCGGTTGTGCCACGCCGTACTCTGAACGTCGCCGTGAGCGACGTCACGCAGAACCTCCAACAGATCGAATCGGGCGACTCGGCCGCAGCGGAACTACTGCTGCCCATCGTCTACGAGGAACTGCTGAAACTGGCCGAGGCCAGACAGGCGCAGGAGAAGCCGGGGCAGACACTGCAGGCGACGTACACGAAGCGTGTCGCAAACTCGTCGGCGCCGATGCACAACCAGGCTGGCAGAACCGGCGTTTCTTTACTGGCATCGGCGAAGCCACTCGCCTGCGGCTTCAGAAAATCCGAAACGCCTTCGCCTCCAGTTCCTGCGTCAATTCAGCATCGTCGCCACACCGCCACAGGTCGTGTCCGGCGAACCCCGGTACGAAGCCGTAGCGTCGCGTCCTGTTGCCGGATACTCTGACCGTCGCCATGAGCGACGTCACGCAGATCCTGCAGCAGATCGAATCGGGCGATCCATCGGCCGCCGAACAATTGCTGCCACTGGTCTATGACGAATTGCGGAAGCTCGCCGCGGCGAGGATGGCGCAGGAGTCGCCGGACCACACACTTCAGGCCACGGCCCTCGTGCACGAGGCGTACGTGCGACTCGTCGATTCCGACCGGGCGCAGCACTGGAACAGCCGCGGCCACTTTTTTGGGGCGGCCGCAGAGGCGATGCGACGAATCCTGGTCGAGACCGCCCGCGGCAAGGCCCGACACAAGCGTGGTGGGGACTGGGAGCGGGTCGATTTCGAGGACGTTGACCTGGTGACGACGGTGACACCCGAGCAACTCCTGTCCATCGACGAGGCCCTGCAGCGACTTCACGCCGAGGATTGTCTTGCAGGGGAGTTGGTCACACTGCGGTTTTTCTCCGGATTGTCGCTGGGGCAGGCCGCCGCGGCACTCGGAATCTCATCTGCAACTGCCTACCGACATTGGGCTTATGCCAGGGCGTGGCTGCGGACTGCGTTGCTCGACCAGGGCCCATAGCCAACTCGCCCGGAGTTCGTTTTCGATTCTGTGAGAAAACTCGCGCGCGAACGTCGCACTGTCGTATGGAAGCGGATTTCCCCGAGGTTTGTCATGGCACACGATTCTCAGAACGCCCGATCGATCTTCATGTCGGCGATCGAGAAGCACTCGCCGGACCAATGGCCCGCGTTTCTCGACGGCATCTGTCGTGACGATGCGGCCTTGCGCGGCCGGGTTGAGGAACTGCTGCGGGCGCACATTGACATGGGGAGCATTCACGGCGAAAGCCACGCGCCGACCATCAACCGACCAGTCACCGAGCAATCCGGAGACACGATCGGCCCCTA
>CAZWGW010001071.1:0-2419 GCA_964633565.1 uncultured Planctomycetaceae bacterium | reverse complement strand
GAGGGGGCGGGCATTTGCTGTGGACACTTGGGTACTCCTCTTAGCTATTCAGTCAGCAGTTTTGCAATTGCGAGCAGGTCATCAGCCAGATTCTTCAAGTGCGGGCACTTGTTGATGGCGATCTGCGGATCGACGTTTGGGAAGATGTTCTTTGCATGCACCGTCTTCTTGTAGCGTCCACCGAGGACTCGCTTCAAGAACTTCGCTGGCGGCTCGTTGAAATTGACCTGTTCCGGAGGACGCTTCTGAATCTGTGCACGCACTTCAGGCGGCCATCGGTCTGGGTAGGCCAAGAGCCAGGCTTCGATCTCGTGAACGGCGAAATATTGCCGAAAGCGATCCTGGAATTCTTTGGCTACGAAGTCCCGGATAATCAGTCTCGCTTTTCGCACTTTGTCCGCCACGCTCGGGCAGTCGCTCAGGTTGATGCGATCTTGTGGCAATCCGTAGAGGTCAACGATACCGATGACGAAGTTGGCACGACGTTCTGTCAAATGCAACTCGACATGTTGCCCGAGATCGTCAAGGTAGTTGCTGACGCCGTGGAATTTGACTGCATCGAGCCCGACTCGCCGATCCTCGGGGAGTTGAGGATCCAGCCATCTGTGGAAAAACGTCGGCAATGTTTGCCGTCGGGCTTCGCCGCGTTCGGAATCTCCTTCGACGAACAGCGCGATCCGCCGGCCAGTGCGATCTTGTCGAGGCATTTCAAAGCGGTCATTCAGAGTGCGAGGGAATTGGGAGTTCCTGTTCCGGTGGCAAGTTGGCGAATCGCTGCGCTGCGCCTTCGGGTTCCTCGACTGGGGGGAGCGCTAACGAATCGAGTTCTCCACGTGTGAACATTTCGCCGAGCCGATAGTGTGCCAGCCACTTTGCGAGTGAGTCCGGCGGGAGCGAATGGAGCGTGGTTTGGCCCTCCTCCCAATGGCATACGGTGACAGCAGGAGACATCTGGGAGAATGCGTCGAGGAACTCTGGCGAGTGCGTGGTGAGAACAACCTGCGTACGTTCCGCGGCAGCTTCGGCATATTCCGCGATGATTGGCAACATGCTTGGATGCAGGCCGAGTTCCGGCTCGTCGATCGCGATTAATGGAGCCGGCTCAGGATTCGCCAATGCCGTCAAGAGAAACAGGAAACGTAGAGTGCCGTCGGAAAGGTCCGATCCAGCATGCGGTTGGCTGCTGGACTTCCACAGGATCGCGAGCTGAATCTGCTGCGATGCTGCAGGTGGAAATCTGAGTTCCTCGTACTCAGATCCATAACCGGCGGACATTCCTTCGTCGATCTGAGTCTTGAACTCCCGGTTCTCGTTGTACAACGTGTGCAGGACCGTCGCGAGGTTGCTGCCGTCGGGATTCAGACGCCGTGTTACCTGTGTTGTCGCGGGCCGCCTCATCTGCGAACCACGATCAACATGAACGTCGTGAAACACCCGCCAGTCATCGATGGCACGTCGAGTTACCTGTGGAATTCGGTTGCGACGATCCGCAATCTGCGAAAGCAATGATTCGTCAGGGTCGTACCCTTGGAGGTTGTCGGATGCATATTCGGTCCAAGGCACGAGTTGCTGGGATTGGATATCAAAAATACATGTTCGGCGCGCGTCACGCGAGTAAATCCAGGATGGACTCGATTTTTCACCTCGTTCAAACTGCTGCCAATTCCCAAGGGAATCTTCCGCGATTTCAAACCCGCTCCCGCTGGCCTGAGATAGCCGAAAACTGAACGTAAGTGGGTCTTTTTCCCGGTCGCGTCCGGTGTCGACAGGGTCAATTCGGGCGCGCCACGCGAGACCTCTGGAACGATGGTCCCACAAGAGCGGAATGATACCCTCATGCAGTTGAAGTGACTCCCGCAGACGTCCCCTCGCCACATCCGAAATCAACTCCAGGCACCGCAGCACGTTCGACTTCCCGCTCCCGTTCGGCCCCACCAGCAGATTGAGCTTCCCCGGCGTCCACGTGACGTCCTTCAGCGAGCGGTAGCCCTCGATCTTGATCTGCTGAATGGCCATGTCGAACCGGTCCCGTTTGAGGCGCCAGCGTCCCGTCCGTGGATCGTCGCCACTGGGAATTGTATCGACCGGCGGCGGGACGTGTTACCATCGTGATTGTACGCCAAACCAAGCCGCCGGAGCGTGACGGAATGCCGTTCGTGCCAGACAGTTTGCCCCTCTCCCTCCCCGGCCTCGACCTACTCAGTCGCCGCGGTTTCCTCGCCCACACCGGCACGGCCCTCGGCGGCATCGCGCTCGCCTCACTCCTGCGGCAGGACGCACTGCTCGCCGACGAAGCGAAGTCCCCCCTCCGCCCCGTGATCGATCCCACGCGCCCCTACGCGCCGCGCGACGCCCACTTCGCGCCGCGGGCGAAACAGGTGCTGGTGATCTTCTGCAGCGGCGCATTGAGCCACGTCGA
>CAZWGW010001070.1:0-2420 GCA_964633565.1 uncultured Planctomycetaceae bacterium | reverse complement strand
CCTACGACAGGGAACTCGCCTCCGCCAACCCCTACGTCACCGACATCCTCTCGCATACCCGGCGATTCCGTGGCAAGCGGCTCCGTCCCATGCTGCTGCTGCTTACGGCCGAGGCGACCGGCGGCGTCCGTGATGAGCACGTCACTCTTGCCGCCGTCGTGGAGATGATCCATACGGCGACGCTCGTGCACGATGACGTGCTCGACGACGCCGACCTGCGGCGACACGTCGCGACCGTCAACTCCCGCTGGAACAACCCGACCAGTGTCCTGTTCGGCGACTACCTGTTCACGCACGCGTTTCATCTCGCGGCCTCAACCGGGACGACCGAAGCCTGCCGGCAGATCGGGCGGGCGACGAACATCGTCTGCGAAGGGGAACTCACGCAGATCCGCCAGCGCGGCAACCTCGACCTGACGGAGGAAGAGTATCTGCAGATCGTCCAGGCCAAGACCGGGGAACTGTGCGCCGTGTCGTGCCGGCTCGGGGGACTGTACTCCCGGGCCGACAAGTCGATCGTCGACGCCCTCGACCGCTACGGGCGGCTGCTGGGGATCGCGTTTCAGATTGCCGACGACGTGCTCGACATGAACGGCACGCAAGACGAAACGGGCAAGACGCTCGGCTCCGACCTGGCGCAACGCAAGCTCACACTGCCGCTGATCCGTCTGCTGGCCGGCGCCCCGACAGCAACGTGTACGCGCGTGCGCGAACTGCTGACGGCCAGCGGTCCGGATTGCACTGCAGAACTGAACCGGCTGCTCGACGAAATTGGAGCCGTGGATGCCGCACGGCAGACGGCCGAACAATTCGCCGCGTCGGCCCAGAGTTGCCTGACGCTGCTGCCGCGCTCGGCGGGACGGGACCTGCTGCACGAACTCGCGTCGTTTTCCGTCCGGCGCGGGTTCTGAGTTGCCGTCGTCAACCGGCTGGCAATCGGCTATCCTGAATGCATGCGAAGACCGCTCTCGTTGACGCTGCTCCCCGCCTGGTGCGCGGTGCTCTGCTGTTCGGCGACGTCTGCGCAGACGTTGCCGCGTTTCCCGCCGCCTGACAACGCCGTACGCTCCCGACTGTCGGCCGCACAGGCGCAGTTGCAGCAGGGGCGCTACGCCGACGCGGTCGTCGACCTGCAGCAGATCCTCGATCTGTCCGAGGATTCGTTCGATCCGGAGAATCCGGGCAAGAGCTTCAAGGCGCGGGTGGAAGGGATCATCGGCGGACTTCCGCCCGAGGGGCGGGACGCCTATCAGCGCCGGTTTGCGGAGCCCGCGCGGCTGCTGTTCGACGAGGCGCGCCTCTCGGAGGACCCTGACGCGCTGGCGGAGGTCTGCCGCCGGTACTTTCTCACCGAGGCGGGACGGGACGCGACGTTGGAACTGGCGGCGCGGCTCTCCGATGCGGGCGAGATGCCCGGCGCGGCGCGACTGCTGGACCGGGTCGCCGGCCACCCCGACCTGGCGCCTGAGGCGCGCGGCGCGGTGCGGCTGCGGTCGGCCGCCTGCTGGTGGATCGCCGGCAATCCCGCCGCAGCGCAGCATCGGCTCGGCGACTGGGAACAGTCCGTCGCGGGGGCGCCGCCGGCGGTCGGGACTTCGGCTGCCGTCACGGCGCAGCAGGCGGTGCAGTGGTTCTCGGCACAGGCCCCCGCGGACGTGGTCCGCCAGGACCCCCCCTTGTCCGAGACCACGATCGTCCGCGGCAACCCGGCGCGAAACGGCCGATCGGAGACGGCCGTCCCCGTGGGCGACGTCGTCTGGCGCTATCCCCTGATCGACGAATACGACGACTATCGCGAAGACCGCGTCCGCGGGTCCGTCGACGCGCTGGACAAGTTGCAGCGGCGGATGAATGCCGCCGATCCGCGGCGCACGCTGCTCCCGGCCGGTGTGCCGCTCGTCGCCGATGATGTCGCGGTGGTCCGCGGCTATGGCGCGCTCAAGGCCGTGTCGCTGAAGACGGGTAAGTTGCTGTGGTCGTCGATTATGGTCGACGAGTCGTTTCATCACCTGCTGCAGAACTGGAAACCGGACGAGGACTGGCACGGCGACAACCTCGATCTGTTCCTCGGCCAGCGCGCCTGGCGCGACCAGACGATGGCCAGCCTGAGCACCGACGGCAAGTACGTCTATTGCCTGTTCGACGGCGGGATGATTTCGTCGATGGGCACGACCGTGTACAACGTCCCCAATCTGATGCTGCACCCGCTCTCGCCGCACGCGTTCAACCGGCTCCTGGCGTTCGAGTTGCGGCAGGGGCGGCTGAAGTGGGAGCGAGGTGGCGCTGCCGGACCGATCGTCCCTGGGCAGGATGAGGTCGACGAGCATGCGGACCGTCGCCCACTCGTGATCCGTGAAGAACCGCCGCACGAAGGGCGCGCTCTGCCGGGCGCGCGCGGCGCGAACCGCGTTGGCCGCCGA
>CAZWGW010001069.1:0-2421 GCA_964633565.1 uncultured Planctomycetaceae bacterium | reverse complement strand
GTTCGACGGTGATCGGCGACGCCTTGTGCCGCATCCTGCGGGCGCTCGGACACAAAGTCATCAGCGATAACCACGTCGGCGACTGGGGCACCCAGTTCGGGATGATCATCTACGGGTACAAGCACTTACTCGACATGGCGGCCTACGAGCGCGATCCGGTGGGCGAACTGGCGCGGCTGTATCGCCTGGTGAATCAACTCGCCGAATACCACGAGGCGGTCGCGGAATTACCCAAACTGCAGCAGGCGCTCGCGAACAAGGAACGGACGATTGTCGAACAGGAAGCGGCCGGGCCCCCGCAGGACCAGGACCACAAGAAGGCACAGAAAAAGCTGCGGACGGAACTCGTCGAACTGCAGGAGCGCGTCGATGCCGCGGCCGCGCGCGTCACCGCTGTCGAGTCGCAGCCGCAACTCAAATCGCTCGCACAGGCCCATCCCGACATCTCCCGCGGCGCGCGCGATGAGACGGCGCGACTGCACGCCGGCGATCCTCAGAACAGGGAGCTGTGGGAGCGGTTCATCCCGCAGTGTCTGGCAGCCCTGCAGAAGGTTTACGACCGGCTGGGCATCGCGTTCGACCTGGCGCTCGGCGAGAGCTACTACCAGCCGCACCTGGGGAGCGTCGCCGACGAAATGCAGGCACGGGGGATCGCCCGGCTCAGCGACGGCGCGGTGTGCGTGTTCATAGAAGGGAATGACGCGCCCTTCATCGTCCGCAAGGCGGACGGCGCGTTCACCTACGCCACGACCGACCTGGCGACGATCCGCCACCGCATCCGGGACCTCGGGGCGGAGTCGCTGCTGTACGTCGTCGACGCCCGGCAGAGCGAGCATTTCAAGCTGCTGTTCGCCACGGCCCGCAAATGGGGGTTCACTGACACCGAGTTCCAGCACGTCAGCTTTGGCACGGTGATGGGGGACGACGGCAAGCCGTTCAAGACCCGTGCCGGCGACACCGTGGGGCTGGAGAGCCTGTTGGACGAGGCGGTGGCCCATGCGCGGCGCATCGTTGACGAAAACGACGACGCCAAGCGGGACGAACGAGATCAACCCGCCCCCGAACTGGACGATGCCGCGCGGCGGCAGGTCGCCGAGATCGTCGGGATCGGCGGCATCAAATACGCGGACCTGCGGCACAATCGCGAGAGTGACTACGTCTTCAGTTGGGAGAAAATGCTCGCCAAGACGGGCGACACAGCGACCTACATGCAGTACGCGTACGCCAGGACGTGCGGCATCCTGCGCAAGGGGGAAATCAACCGGCAACGGCTCCGCGCGGCTGGCGGACGAATTCAGATCAGGGAACCGGCCGAACGCGCACTGGCGCTGCAGCTCTGCCGGTTTGCCGATGCCCTGGCGGCTGTGGCCGAGGAATACCGGCCGAACCAGTTGACGCAGTATCTCTTCGAAACGGCCAATTCGTTCAGCACGTTCTTCGAGGCGTGCCCCGTGCTCAAGGCGCCGGATGAGGCGACACGAACCAGCCGGCTGCGGCTCGTCGACCTGACGGGGCGCGTGATTGCGCAGGGACTGTCCCTGCTCGGCATTCAGACGTCCGAGCAGATGTAGGCCCCTACAGCACGTTCCGGATCCGCTCCAGGAACTCCCGGTTCGACGGGAACTTCTGCAGCGTCTTGATGAGTTGCTCCATCGCCTCCACGGGACTCATCGAGACGAGGCTCCGGCGGAGCATGATCACTCCGTCGAGGACCTCTTTCGGCAGGAGCATCTCTTCACGCCGCGTCCCGGACTTGGTGATGTCGATCGACGGCCAGATCCGACGGTCGGCGAGGTCCCGGCTCAGGACAAGTTCCATGTTGCCCGTCCCCTTGAACTCCTGGAAGATCGCTTCGTCCATGCGGCTGCCGGTGTCGATCAGGGCGGTCGCCACAACCGTCAGCGAGCCCCCTTCGTCGAAGCGGCGGGCGGTGCCGAACATTTTGCGCGGGATATCCATCGCCTTGACGTCGAGGCCGCCGGTTCCCGTCTTGCCGCTGTTGCCGACCCATTTGTTGAACGCGCGCGCCGTGCGGGTGATCGAATCCAGCAGGATGAACGCATCCTTGCCGGACTCGGCGAGCCGCTTGCCCCGTTCGACAATGAGCTGGCTGATGCGGACGTGGCTTTCCACGTCGCGGTCCATGGACGAGGCGATCACTTCGCCCCGCACCTTGCGGCGCATTTCGGTGACTTCCTCCGGGCGCTCGTCGATCAGCAGCACGATCAGGTGTACTTCCGGATGGTTCGTGCTGACAGAGTTGGCAATGTCCTGCAGGAGCATGGTCTTGCCGGTCCGCGGCGGGGCCACGATCAGCGCCCGCTGCCCCTTGCCGATCGGCGTCAACAGGTCCATGACCCGCATTGTCACGGGCGCGGGGCCGGTTTCGAGCCGGATCTGCTCGAACGGATTGATCGGCGT
>CAZWGW010001068.1:0-2423 GCA_964633565.1 uncultured Planctomycetaceae bacterium | reverse complement strand
AGCCGTCACCGAGGGAACGAGACCGGTGGTCGCGGGGGAAGATGGAGCCGCCGCGTTGGACGTGGCGCAGCAGGTGTTGGACGCCATCGACGTCTTCGTGCGCCGCAACCGCTAGCAGGATACGGCCGAAGGATTCATGCCGCGCATACTTATCGTGACGGGCGAGGCCTCAGGCGATCTTCACGGGGCACACTTGGCGAAGGCCATTCTGTCGCTCGATCCCACGGCGCAATTGGTCGGGATCGGTGGCGCCGGAATGAGGGCCGCCGGCGTGGCGCTGATTCCTGGCGTCCCGCAGTTGGACGTCATGGGACTGATCGGACTGTCCGCCGTGCGGGCGATGATCAGGCGGATCAGGGCCATTCGGCAGGTGCTGAAGTCGGAGGCGTGGGATCTCGTGGTGCTGATCGACAATCCGGGACTGAATTTTCACTTCGCCAGAGTGGCCAAAGCCGCGGGGCGTCGTGTGCTCTACTACATCGCGCCGCAGGTGTGGGCCTGGAGGCCGGGACGTATGAAGTGGATTCAACGGCGAGTGGATCACGTCGTGGTGATCCTGCCGTTTGAACGGGAACTGTATCGCCGTGCCAACGTCACATGCACGTTCGTCGGGCATCCCTTGCTGGATTCCGTGGCCCCTCGTTATGATCGGGCATCACTGCGCCGGCGATTCGGGCTGGCCGACGAGGCACCCGTCGTCGGTCTGCTGCCGGGAAGCAGGGTGGCGGAAGTCAACATGTTGCTGCCCGTGCTGTTGGAGACGGCGACCCGACTGCAGGCGGCCGACCCGAAAACGCAGTTTATCCTGGCGCAGGCCTCCTCAATTGACGATAATCTGCTCCAGTCCCTCATCGCGCAGAGCCCCGTCCCGGTGCTTGTCGTCCGCGAGCAGGCCAGCGAAGTCATGGCGGCATCCGATGTCCTTCTGATCGCATCGGGCACAGCGACGCTCCAGGCTGCAGTGGTGGGGACACCGATGGTGTTGCTGTACAAAACCACACCCGTCACCTACCGGTTGGCGCGCTGGCTCATCCGCGTGAAGTGGATCGGACTGGTCAATCTCGTCGCGGGACGGTCGATTGTGCCGGAGGTCATTCAAGACGATGCGACGCCGGAACGACTGGCGGCGGAAATCCGCAGGCTGTTGACCGATCGGCAGGCGTATAATGCGATGAAAGCCGAATTGGAATCGGTTCGGCACTTGTTGGGCGAGCCGGGCGCCTCGCGGCGCGCGGCCGAAGTGGTCTTGGCGGAATGTCGGGGATAGATCGTTTCATACGGCTCGTTCGCTACCTGAAGCCGCATCGACTCAGGTTGGCGGGCGCTTTCATTTGCTCTGGCCTGGTGGCGGCATTTTCCGGCGCGTACGCCTGGCTGGTCAAGCCCGTGCTCGACGAGATCTTCATCAATCGAAACGAAGCACTTCTGCTGGTGCTCCCGGTCGCGCTGTTCGCCGTGTCCGTCCTGAAGAGCGCCTTCAACTACGGCCAAAATTATTTGATGAACTATGTCGGCAATCAGGTCATCACGGACATCCGCCAGGAGTTGTTCGGGAAATTGATCCGCCTGCCGGTCGGCTATCACGACGTCAACGCCTCAGGCCGGCTGGTCTCCCGGGTGGTCAACGACGTAACCTTGATGGCCAATGCGGTGGCCGGTGTCCTCAAAGATATCTTCCAGCAAGGTCTCACGTTCCTCGCGATGCTGGGCGTGATCTTTTTCCAGAACTGGCAGCTCGCCGGATTGTCGGTCGTCATCATTCCGCTGGCGGTGGTCACGACGGTGCGGATGGGCAAGCGACTGCGGTCTTTGGCGGCGAGCGGTCAGGAGCGCATGGGGGACATGGCCTCTACGCTGCAAGAAACGCTGACCGGTATTCGCATGGTCAAGGCCTATGGGCGGGAGGACGCCGAGGCGGAGCGCTTCCGACAGAGTAATAAAGCGTTTCTCAGCACGACCATGAAGGCGATCCAAGTCTCGTCGCTGGGATCGTCCCACATGGAGGTCATCGGCGTGGTCGGCGTGGCCGCCATTATCTGGTATGGCGGGTTCCTCGTGATCAACGGCGCCATGACGCCCGGCGCGTTTTTCTCGTTTCTCACTGCCATGTTCATGGCCTACACGCCGATTCGCAAGCTCGCCGGCTCCAATAATACGGTTCAGCAGGCGCTGGCGGCCGCAGAACGGGTGTTCAGCGTGCTCGACATGCAAACGGAACAGGAAGAAGACAGGGGGCACTTGATGCTTCCTCCTATTTCCAGCTCGGTCGTGTTCCAGGACGTGACATTCCACTACGAGGGCCAAAGCATGCCTGCGAAGACGGACCTGGACAAGACGATCCGCGCCGGAGAAATGGAGGCGGTGGAGGGCGGCAGCGGCAGCGGCAACACGACGATGGAGACGTAGATCCACCGGTATTATGA
>CAZWGW010001067.1:0-2425 GCA_964633565.1 uncultured Planctomycetaceae bacterium | reverse complement strand
GCTCGGCGACCAACACCGGTTTCAACTGCTGATAGAGCGTCCACTTCTCCTGGAATGGCGCCTGCCCGAACAACACCCGCGTGTCGTTGAGGGAGACGACCAGATTCATCGGGTTGCTCCCGTCGACGGCCGCCTGGCGTCCCTCGACCCGCTCCACCAGGGCCGCCAGCTCGAATGCTTCGCGGACTGTGCGACGTTCACGGCTCCCTGCCTGCGACAATCGCTTGATGTCCACCCCCGTGACCACCGGCAATTTCTCATCCGTGGTCTGCCCGATCCATTTCAAGATCGTCCCCTCCTGATCGACCAATACGTTCGCGTGCACACCTTGCACCACGCCCGCCGGCTCACGTTCGACAACCGCAACTTCTATCCCATGGAGCGGCAATCGGGTGATGGTCACCTCTTTAATCCAAGGAAGCGTCTTGAGCCGCTCGATCAACGGCTTCTCATCCAGCGTGTAGAGTGTCGCGTTCTTGTCCAACTGGAGCCGCGTCAAGATCTCGGCACGAGTCAGGTGCTGGTTACCGACGACATACACGTCGTGAATCCGCAAGGACTCCGCCAACCAGGGCCCGCTGGCCTGCCACGCCGCGCGTCCGCCCCACATCACACCCGCGAGGCCAAGCAGCAGCGCGGCCATCCTCGCGGCTCCGGCGAGCACACGAATCGCCCGGCTTCGACGCGGCTTGCTCGGTGAGGCGTAGTCCTGACGACGCTGATTGTGCCGCAACCCTGGCGCGGCTTCTTTCCGGCGCAGCGTCATCGCCGCCCTCCCGACATCCGGGCCGCCATGGCAGTCTGCCGCGCCAGCGCCGATTCCAAAATCCGTTCGCACAGACGCTCGTAGTCAATTCCGGCTTTCGCCGCCGCCATCGGCAAGAGACTGGTTTCCGTCATTCCCGGCACGGTGTTGACTTCAAGCACATAAGGAGTGCCCCTCGGGGTCACACGAAAATCGACCCGCGCGGCGCCTTCGCACCCAAGGGCCTGATAGGCACGAATCGCGAGATCACGGATCGTCTTGGCCACCTTGGCCGTAATCGGCGCGGGGCAGAGATATTGGGTCTTTCCCTTCGATTGATATTTGGCGGAGAAATCATAGAAGCCTGACGGAGCGACGATCTCGACCGCCGGCAACGCTTCGCACCGCCCCTCACCTCCCAAGACTCCCACCGTCAGCTCATGGCCGGGGATGAACGCTTCCACTACCGCTTCGATATCGTACTGATGAGCCGTCCTCAGTGCGGAAGCCCAGTCCCGGGCCTTGCGCACGATGCTCACACCGATCGTGGACCCTTGCGTCGCGGGCTTCACAATGACCGGCCACTTGAGCGCGCGCGGCGGTTTGGACTGTTTGGCCTGTCCGGCAATCACGACTCCGCCCGGCGGCACGGGAACCTTGGCCGCTGCCAGCACCGTCTTCGTGAGCACCTTGTGCATGGCGACCGCACTGGCCCGCACACCGGATCCGGTATAAGGAATCCGCAAGGACTCGAGGAGTCCTTGTATCGTGCCGTCTTCACCGCCGGGACCGTGCAGAGAAATAAAGGCGAGCTCGATCTTCTGCGCGCGCAGCTCGTCCGCGATGGTCGGCCCGACGTCGATGGGCACCACATGATAGCCGCGACGCAGCAACGCCTGATGCACGGCCTGCCCCGTTCGCAACGAGACCTCGCGCTCGGCGGACTGACCGCCCATGAGCACGCCGATCCTGGCACCGGTCTTGGGCGATCCGCCGGTCATGACGCCTCCCCCACCACTTTCAGTTCCAACTCCAAGGCGACGCCGGTTTTCTTCTTCACTTCCTGTTGCACCCGTTCGATCAATTTCAGCACGTCCGCGGCCGTCGCCTCTCCGACGTTGACAATGAAGTTGGCGTGTTTGGTGGACACCTGCGCGTCTCCCACCCGCAGACCCTTGAGCCCGGCGGCGTCCACCACCTGTCCGGCCGTCTGGGGTCCCGGATTCTTGAATACACACCCGGCGTTCGGCTGGGTCAGCGGTTGCGTTTCCTTGCGATAGCGCAAATAGTCTTTGACCGCGTGGTCGACCTCCGAGCGATCCGCAGGCTTGAGCTGCATCCAGGCACCGACTACGACGCCCGCCGGCACGTGTCCGCGGCGATAGTCGAAGCGGAGCTGCGCGCGTGTGTAGTCGCGAATGCGTCCGTCCGGCTCCGCGACGCGCACGGCCTTGATCGAATCCTTCATCTCACCCAGCCGCGTTCCGGCGTTCATCACGACACACCCGCCGACGGTGCCCGGAATACCGGCGGCCCATTCCAATCCCGCCAACCCATGACGGATCGCATGGTTCAGCAGCGTCGGCATTCCCACGCCCCCTTCGGCATACACGACTTCGCCCGGTTCATTTCGAATCGTCTTGAGCTTCGCCAAACTGACGACGATCCCGCGGACCCCGC
>CAZWGW010001066.1:0-2432 GCA_964633565.1 uncultured Planctomycetaceae bacterium | reverse complement strand
CCGCGCGCGACGAGACCGGCCTGCCGATCCACGGCGTCATCAACAGCTCCAACCCCGACATCCGCTCGGCCGTCGACTTGGCGCAGTTCTACGGCGGCTCGTCGGTGCTGGTCGTGGCCGGGCGGGTCAACAAACAGACCCGCTACGACGACAACTACCGCGAATGGTCGCAGCGGCTGAAGGAGAACGCCCCCTACGCGGCCGACCGCGGCATCCGGCTGCTGGTCGAAAACGTGTGGAACAACTTTCTCCTGACGCCGCTGGAGATGCAGCGGTTCATCGACGAGATCGACAGCCCCGCCGTCGGCGTTTACTTCGACTTGGGGAACGTGGTGCGTTACGGCTGGCCGGAGCAGTGGATCCGCATCCTCGGCCCGCGGATCGGCAAGCTGGACGTCAAGGAGTACAGCCGCGACCTGGAGCAGAACGCCGGCGTGCGGAAGGGGTTCGACGTGGAGATCGGTGACGGCGACGTGGACTACCCCGCCTGCCGGGCCGCGCTGATGGAGATCGGCTACACCGGCTGGGCGACGGCCGAGGTGAAAGGGGGCGGGCGGGAGCGGCTGGCGGAGATTGCGCGGAGGATGGATGAGGGGCTGGGGTTGTAGGGGATTCGACAATGTCGATTAATTCGTACTTCCACCCGCGTGCGATCACGTTCGTTATCCTGTTTCTCTGCGTCTCGACGGGCTTGCGGGGAGACGACGAACTGGAACTGCAATACGACGGCAAACCAGTTTCACAGTGGCTTTCCGAGCGCGTTCCAGAGGTCGAGTTTTATGAAGGCGCATGTTACTGGGGTGAGCCAACAAACCAGGGCTTCCTCGCGATCCGGCAGTTCGGCAGCAGAGCAACTCCGTCGGTGGTTCGTACCCTTCAACAATACCCACGTGAGCGACTCGCTGGTTTCGAGATGATTCGCTATCTCGGCCCCGATGCTCGAGGTGCAATTCCGGTTCTGGTGGAAATGTTAGGTCGTTGCACGCCCCTGCAGGCGCGGCTGATCTGCGAGTCAATTGCGTCGATCGGTCTGGAGGGAGTGGAAGCCAGGGCGGCACTGGCCGTCGCATTGCTCGATGCAAGATCGCATCTGTTTCCGCCGCACGGGGCCTGGCGGGTTTCCGGCTCGGCGGCTGAAGCCCTGCGCCAGCTTGGCCCGGACGGAATCCAGGTGCTGCTCGCGCACGCACACGACGGAGATCCGGTCTTGCGTCTCGATATCGTTACGACTCTTGGCGCAGCGAACGATGAAAAGGCCGTCGTGCTCCCGGTAGTGCAGGATCTCGCAGCGAACGACCCTGAATCCTATGTGCGGGGAGCCGCCGTGGAGGCCCTGGCGAAACTGGCAACGTCCGTGTCCGAACTGGGGGACGTGAAACGGCTGTCCGCCGATTCCGCAGAATACTCGCTGGGGTTCTACGAGAGCGCAACCGTCCGGGCAAGCGCCTTGGGAGCAGTCGCTCGGATCGGACCTCGCCAGGAAGATCTGCGTTACTTTCAGGATGTTGTTGACACCGGTCCCGAACATGAGAGCTATTGGCTCGCCGTGGAAATGCTCGCGCGTCATTCATCAGAACCGTCGGGTGCCATCCAAATGCTGTTGGACGGACTACACTCGCAAGAGCGCCAGAGGCCGACGCGTGCGGCTGCGGCGCTCGCTGAAATCGATCCCCTCGCTCCGAACGTGATTGATGTGCTGACACGGACACTTGATACCGGCCATCGCTGGGAGCAGATCCTGGCAGCGCGTGCCCTCGGTCTGGCTGGTAACCCGGCCAGATCAGCCATGCCGCGATTGCGCGGTTTCCTCAAATTGCAGCAAGGGGGGCAGTCTGATAGGGAAACCCCACTGTTGAAATTGTCGGCAGCACTCGCATTGATCCGGCTGGGCAATGACGGCGAGCAAGTCCGTGCCGTCTTCCTTGAGTCGTTCGGCGACGAGTACTCTGGAATCTGGGACGACAGCGACTGGGTATCGACGAACGAACACGAGGCCTGGACCGACACGTTGACGAATTTGAAATCGCACGCAGGGTGGCACGGTGTTGCCGCCG
The DNA here is from genome assembly GCA_964633565.1 of uncultured Planctomycetaceae bacterium. Classification (GTDB taxonomy): domain Bacteria; phylum Planctomycetota; class Planctomycetia; order Planctomycetales; family Planctomycetaceae; genus CAZWGW01. Next base: position 378 of record CAZWGW010001066.1, on the reverse strand, counting down.
CGGCAATCGCCCGTTTTTACGACGGCGGACACGTCCCTGCAAAATCAATTGAAACGATCAGAGTTCTGGGCGATGACGCCGTCGTGATCATCCCGAGGATTCACGCCCTCCTGTTCCGCCCGGAGGCCACTATTGAATCGCGGCAGATCGGTCTCCGCACGCTTGGCGTGCTCGGCCGCTTCGCGCGCAAGGCGGTAGTCGACGACCTGTATGCGTTTCTGAAGTCCGGCCCTGTCGCCGACCGTGCCGTTGCCGCCCGCGCCCTGGGCGAACTGGGCGGCAATGACGCCGCGACGATCGAGAAGCTCACGCAAGCCTTTGACGACCGTTTCGCGACGATTCGCGTCGCCGCCTGTGACGCGCGGGGGATGCTCGAAC
>CAZWGW010001065.1:0-2434 GCA_964633565.1 uncultured Planctomycetaceae bacterium | reverse complement strand
TCATTCGTAATTCGTAATTCTCCCGGAGCTCCCCCTTGCCTCGCTGGCTCTCAAACTGGCTTCTTCGCCATCAAAACCGGACCTCCTTCTGGCTCCACATGCTCGGCATTCCCCTGACGATCGCCGCCGTCGTGCTCGCGCTCGTCCAACTCTCCGAATCGCGCTGGGACCTCTGGTGGCGGCCCGTACTCCTCCTCGTCGTCGGTTATCTCCTGCAATGGATCGGTCACGTCATTGAAGGCAACGACATGGGCGAGATCATCCTGATCAAAAAACTCCTCGGCCGCCCCTACGTCGCAATCTCTCCGCGCTATGCGGACGGCAAAGACACCCGGTCCACACCGTCAGATGTAAAACAGTAAATGCCCGCGTGGACTTCCCCACGATTCCCCGTAAGGTTCTTTTCTTAAGCAGACCCAGTGAAAATGCAGTGCTCTCAGTTATCGCAAAGGCCGGCAATGTACACGCCCACGTCGAAGCAGCCGTCGCTGTAGGCGTGGCATCGTATCACGCGGCCCTCGATCCAGTCCCGCTTGAGACCACGGGCGGCGAGAAAGACCCGCACGGTTCGCCCCACGTCCACCGGTACGACACTCAGCAGCGCCAAACCCGACCGGGAGATGTTGTGAGCCGTTGCTTCGACGGGAGGCTCCGTCGTGATCCCCTCGGCTTGAACCTCCACGACTTCGACCCGGGCCGCACAGTGAAAGGGATGCCGCGGATAAAGCCGGCGGCATGAAGCTTGATCGGTGGGCATGGGTTCAGCCGCGAGAGCGTCATCCGTCTGCTCGCATGGCAATTGCACATCGCCGACGGACGTCATCAGCGAGCACCACGCCTTCATGACTTGAGGGTCATATTTCGCGGGTGTTTCGGATTGCAGCGTTTCCATGGCCGCCGCGACCGTCATGGTGCGCTTCTTGTACGGCCGGAAGGCCGTCATGGCGTCAAAGGAATCCACTACGGCACAAATCTTGCTGGCCTCATGGATCTCGTCCGCGGTGAGCCCGTTGGGATAGCCGCTGCCGTCAAGTCGTTCGTGATGCTCATCGGCCACGCGAAGGATCAACGGATCGAGGTTGCGATGTTGTTCCAGATGACGGCGGCCCAGACGAGGATGCAGTAGTATCTTCTTTCGATCATCCGCGGACAACGCCCCCCGCTTGTTGAGCAGATCCGGCGGGAGATAGATCTTTCCGACGTCGTGCAACATCCCGGCCTGGCAGAAGTTGCTCAGCGTTTGCGGATCGTCGTGACCCATGGCGTAGGCCAGCGAGACCATCCACGTGGCGACGTTGACGGTGTGAGTCGCAGTGTAAAAGTCGTGGTGCGCGGTGGCGAACAGGTCGCTGAACGCTCCGGCATCTCTCAGCGTGAGGGTCGTCACCGCCCGCGCCACCCGCTGCAGACGGGGGATCTGCTTGGCCAGATTCGGCTCGGAAAGCACTTCGTTTACCAGTTCCAGGCTGGTTTCATAGACGAGAGCAGCCGCCTCCGCCCGCGCCAACTTCGGGTCCGTGACCGCTTCGCTGAGCTGATTCTCGAGCTGCATGCGGAAGCGGTTGTGGTCGGCCATGGGGACGTACACGAATTTTGTCTCACCCTCGAGCAGACGCGCTCGATCGGCCTCGATGAAGCGGACGTTTTTGCTGCGGTAGAGGACGAAGTTGTCGGCGCCGTCGCCGCCTTGGTCATGGCCGCGAACTCGCAAAAAAACTGGAATCCGCCAAAGGGCGGTCACGCTCGTTCGGTTCAGAGGGACCGGAAAGAAACCGGCTCGGCCTGAATTGGACCGTGACGTCGCGGCGCCCGACAGTGACTCGTCCCGCAGGCGACGAGGGCTCCCGGTACGCGGTGGAGCATGTGGACGGCGGCCCGACGCTCGGCGCGAATCGGCGGGCGTACCAAATCTCCTGGCCGATTTGTATGGACTCGTTGGCACCGAGCAAATCCTCGTGACGACTCCTGATCGCCCGGAGACCACGAGGGAGTCGAGCGATGGATAGTTAGGGTGGCCCCTGGTCCCATGGCTGGTCGTTCGCCATCTACACGTCGTAAACGGGAGTGGGCAAGTTGAAATGGAAAAGACGAATGGCCGTTCCGGGATTCTGAGGCCGGAAAGAAGCAATCGTTCGATGGGCCCCAGCCCATATTACAGGTCCATTGATCCCAATGACGGACAGGATACCGGAAATCCAAGCCCCCGCGCCGAATGGGTGTCGAGGCGTGATCACAAGGAACATTCTATTTTTTTGATCCGTCGCCGACCACACCGTCGCCTATCGATGGCCTCGTTGCGATACGCTCCCTGCCGTCAACATCGCACGGATTCGAGCCGGGCCTTCAAATGCATAGGTGTTCAACCCATCCCCGCGCAACGAAAAATCCCGCCGCACTCAATCCGCGCGCTCGAAGTGCAGTTCCCCCATCACAT
>CAZWGW010001064.1:0-2450 GCA_964633565.1 uncultured Planctomycetaceae bacterium | reverse complement strand
TTAAACTGCGAACATGGCAAACCGAAACGCAGCACTGCTGAAGCGGGGTTCAACGGCGTTTCTGCAGACCGTCATTGTGCTCATCGCCATTGGCGCTCTTGCTCTCCTCCTCTGGGAACCGCACGTCGAGGGGAGAAACGCGCATGCCACGGTCTTTGAGATCTACTTCAAAGATCCCTTTCTGGCGTACGCGTATGTCGGGTCCATTCCGTTTTTCGTGGCGCTCTACCACGGACACAAGGTGCTGGGATACGCCGGACGAAATCAGATCTTCTCCCCGGCAGCCGTGAAAGCGCTGCGGACGATCAAATTCTGTGCGCTCGCCCTCATCGGTTTCGTTGCGGTCGGAGAGATCTTCATCCTGATGAACGATAGCGATGACCGGGCCGGTGGGGTGTTCATGGGAGTGCTCATCACGTTCGGCTCAATTGTCATTGCCACCGCGGCGGCAACGTTTGAACGGATCCTGCAGCATGCCGTGGATCTGAAATCCGAGAACGACCTGACGGTGTAAGGCTCCCACCATTCCACATGGCAATCATCATCAACATCGACGTCATGCTGGCCAGGCGGAAGATGAGCGTCACCGAACTTGCCGAAAAAGTCGGCATTACGATGGCCAATATTTCCGTTTTGAAGAACGGAAAGGCCAAAGCGATCCGCTTCTCAACCCTGGAGGCGGTCTGCAGAGCGCTGGAGTGCCAGCCCGGTGATATTCTGGAATTCCGAGAGTAGGGAGATCGCCGCTGGCGAAGTGCCGTGGGCTCGTTTGGATTTGATTCGGTACGCCTGAGCATGATCCCGGCAGGCCGGGATCAGATCGCAGGATTGACGACGCGTCGTGGCGAAGGGACACCGTTTGAACTTCTCTGGCCGGCATCCAGGGCAGGGAGGCCGGATTAAGGGGGCACCTGAGTCGTTCAGGGTGAAATCAAGTACGCCTTGACCCTCCCCCCTTCCCAACGGGTCACTTGCTCGCCGCGCCCTGCCAGATAGTAACACGATGCTTGACAACACTTTCGCCTTGTGGACGATTGGCATACGTGTCCGCGGGATCGATGGTCGTCACAGGATCCCGCGGACCCGCCCCTCGGAATCAACGTCGATGTGCATGGCGGCCGGGCGTGACGGCAGCCCCGGGATCGTGACGACATCACCGGCCAGACCGTAGACAAACCCCGCGCCGGCCGAGAGCCGCACCTCGTTGATCGGCACGCGAAATCCCCCTGGCCTCCCGAGCAGCGCCGGATTGTGCGACAGCGAATACTGAGTCTTGGCGATGCACACCGGCAGTCCCGCGTAGCCCAGCCGGGCCAACTCCTGCAACCGCCGACCAACCTGCGGCGCGAAATCGACCCCATCGGCCCCGTACACCTGTGTTGCCACGCGATCGAATTTCTGCTCCAAAGGCAGGTCGAGCGGATAGGCATACTCCAGCCGACCCGTCACGCCGCACGCCTTCGTGACGGCTTCCGCCAGTTCGACGGCCCCGGCGCTTCCCTGTGCGAACGCGTCCGTGATTTCGGCTGAATACGCACCGTATTCCAGCGCCAGCTTGCCCACCAGATTCAGTTCGCGTTCCGTGTCATGCGGAAAGCGATTGATGGCAACGACCACCGGGACCCCGAACCGTCGCAACAGGTCCACGTTCGCCTGGAGGTTCACTGCTCCCACCCGCACGGCATCCAGATCCTCCACCAGCAGTTCCGGCGGCAACGGCTTCCCCGGCACCATCCGCACGCGGCCGGCGTGCAGCTTGAGCGCCCGCACCGTGCAGACCAGCACTTCCGCCGCCGGGGTCAATCCGCCGACGCGGCACTTGATGTCGAAAAACTTCTCTGCGCCGCAGTCGGCGCCGAACCCGCTCTCGGTGACGACATAGTCCGCCAGCCGCAGCGCGATCCGATCAGCGACAACGGAACTGTTGCCGTGGGCGATGTTGGCGAATGGCCCGGCATGGACAAAGGCCGGAGTCCCTTCGCACGTCTGCACCAGATTCGGCCGGATGGCGTCTCGCAAGAGCGCCGCCATGGCCCCCGCCGCGTGCAGGTCTTCCGCGGTGACGGGCATTCCCTCCGGCGTCATGCCCACGACGATCCGCCCCAGCCGCGCGCGCAGGTCCGCCAGATCGGCAGCGAGCGCGAGAATCGCCATTACTTCCGAAGCGGCGGTCAGGTCGAACCCGGTCTCACGGAGCGGGGCCTGTCGCGGTGCTCCCAGTCCGGTGACGATCTGCGCCAGCCCCTTGTCGCTGACGTCGATCGCGCGCCGCCAGTTGACGGACTCCGGATCGACGACTGGAGTCAACCGCCGCCGCACATGATTGTCGACCAGTGCGGCAAGCAGGTTGTTGGCGGCGGTGACGGCGTGCAGGTCCCCCGTGAAATGCAGGTTGCTGTCGTCGGCCGGCACGAGGCAGGCCCGTCCCCCGCCGGCCCCACCCCCTTTGA
>CAZWGW010001063.1:0-2453 GCA_964633565.1 uncultured Planctomycetaceae bacterium | reverse complement strand
GGCCGTCGGCCGGTACCGCGCCGTGCGGCTCGTCGGCCGCCTGAGCCGCGACGCGATTGGCGCCGAAGTCCGGGTCAGTGCGGGTGAACGGACCCTGGTGAAGCAGATGATCGCCGGCGACGGGTTCGCCGCCAGCAATCAGCGTCAACTCGTGTTCGGGCTGGGCGCAGCGGGGTCGGTCGACGAAATCCGGATCCGCTGGCCGGGAGGGGCCGAGAGCGCCTTCCACGACGTCCCGCTCGACAGTGAAGTGTTGTGCGTCGAAGGGCGAAGCCGCGCGTTCGTGTTGCCCAGGTGATGAAAGTGTTGAGGCGGCCGCTGCCGCGGGGACCGGCGTGCAGGTCGCAGGCGTTTGGTGTTTCCAGTCACTCGAAACCTCAGCCGGAGCGATGATTCATGTACAAGACGGTCGCAATTACCACGGTTTTCGCTGGTCTGGCGCTGACCAGCCTGCCCGGTTGCACCCCGAAGGCTGCCGAGGAGCAGGTTGCGACCCCGCAGGATGGCGAGGCGGCCAAACGTGAGATGGAGGAGCAGATGAAAAAGATGCAGGAGGAAATGCAGAAGCAGGTCCCTCCGCGCTCGCGTCGGTGAGGAACAGGATGAGCGATCGCTCCCGGCACTCGCCGTCGCCCCCGGTCCGGAGATCTCCGGTGCTGGTGTTGCTGCTCGGGTGCGCCGCCGGAGCGATCGCGATCGTCTGGGCCCGGCTGCGCAAGGACGCCCCCCCTGCGCCAACAACCCCGGCGGCACAAGCAGCCTGGCCGTCGGCAAACGCGTTGCCGTGGCCTGACTCACCTTACGGAAACACCGCCCCCGGCGTGGACTTTGTCGGCTCCACGGCCTGTCGCGAGTGCCATCCGGGCGAGTTCGAGTCGTACGCGGCCACGTCGCACAGCCGCGCCTTCCGCGCCGCTTCATCGGCCGGGGAGCTGCCGGACGGAGGGTTCGTGCACCAGGCGTCGCTCCGCCGGTATGAGGTCTATGGCGACGAAGGGGGCCTGCGGCACCGGGAAGTGCTGCTGCTTCCCGGAGGAAGCGAACAGCAGTCGTACGATTTCCGGATCGATTATATCCTCGGCTCGGGGCGATTCGGCTATGCCTGTCTCGCGGAGGTGGACGGGTTCCTGGTCCAGTCTCCGGTGAACTGGTACGCGGAACGGGCGACCTGGGGCCTTTCACCCGGTTACGAGGGGCCGCGGCACATGTCGTTTCGACGTTACCTGAGTGACGAGTGCCTGTTCTGCCATACGGGCAATACGTCCCGGCAGGAGGGAAATCCCACCCGTTTGACGATTCACGAACTGTCCATCGGCTGCGAACGCTGTCACGGCCCGGGAGCGCAACACGTCGCGCGCCACCGCTCCGGCAAAGAGCACGGATCGAAGATTGATCTCAGCATCGTGAATCCGGCCCACCTCTCCGGAGAGCGACTGGACGCAGTTTGCGCACAGTGCCACCTGCGGGACGAAGCGGATGCCCTGGTCCGCGGCCGCCGCATGGACGATTTCCGCCCCGGGCTTCCCCTGGACCAGTTCCGCGTCGATTACCGGCGCGAGGAGCTGGAGGACGGCATGTCGGTCGTCGGGCACTATGCACAATTGCGCCAGAGCCGTTGCCATACGGCGTCCGACGCCATGAACTGCCTGACGTGCCATGACCCGCATCGCCAGGTCGGTCCCGCCGAGCGAGTCGAGCATTACCGCAACATCTGCCTGGGCTGTCACTCGCAGGGCGGTTGTGGTCTGCCGGAACCCGAACGCAGCCGCCGCGCGGCGAATGACTGCACGCACTGTCACATGCCTGCAGCGGCCACGGAAGTCCCGCACGTGGCGTTCACACATCACCGCATCGGAATTCATTCTGCCGCACCGCCGCCGCCGGGTTCCCGGAGCGGCGGCCTGCCAGACGGCGAGTTGATACCGATCGACACACCGGACCTTCCGGCGGTCGAGCAGGTGCGGCTGCTGGGATTGGCGCATTTCACGCAATTCAAGACGTCCGCGGGGGGACGCGGCGCGGAGCATCACCGCCGCCAGGCGCAGCAGATGCTCAATGACGCGCTGCAGGGTGGGGCGGGAGACGCCCCGGTCCGGGCGGCATTGGCTGAGCTTGCGTGGCGCGACCATGACGCCGTGACGGCGGCCACGCTGTCCGAATCGGTCGTCGCCGAACAGGAGCGCGGAACGCGGGAATGGATAGACGCCGCCTCGATCCTGGCCGAGGCCGCGCTGGCCCGCGCGGACTTCGCACGCGCGCGCGAGCTGTACGAGCAGCTCGCCCGGCTCCGTCACGATGCGCGCTTGTGGTTTTTCCTCGGCCTGTGTGAACAGAATTGCGGGCGCCCGGACGCGGCGGTCTCCGCGTTCGAAAAGTCGCTGGAAATCGACCCCATCCAGACCGGAGCGCACCAGATGCTCGCGGCCCTGCACCAGAAACTGGGCCATCAGGAA
>CAZWGW010001062.1:0-2454 GCA_964633565.1 uncultured Planctomycetaceae bacterium | reverse complement strand
TCATGGCAGGCTACTGGGGCGACCCGGAGGCGACGGCGCGGGTCTTGCGGACCGACGGACTGCGTACCGGCGATCTGGCGCGCGTGGACGACGACGGGTACATCTACATCGTCGGCCGCAATAACGACATGATCAAGAGCGGCGCGTACCGGATCAATCCGCAGGAGATCGAGGATGTCCTCGCTGAGGTCCCGGGGATTGCCGAGGCGGCCGTCGTCGGACTCAAGGACGAAATCTGGGGGGAACGCCCGGTCGCGTTCGTGGTGGCGTCGGCTGCGGCCGGAGTCGACGTCGAGCAGTTGGCCTGGGAGCATTGCCGCGAGCGGCTGCCGCGCTACAAGCAGCCGCGCGAAGTGCGGTTGATCGATCGTTTGCCGCGGACCCCCAGCGGCAAAGTCCAGCGGGCCGTCTTGCGAAATCGCGGCGAGGCACCACAGGAGGCGGCGGTTTCATGCGGGTGAACGGGCCATGCGGGCCGGCGCAACGAACATGTCGATTACAGCGATGGTGACGTTGCGGCCCTCTGAACACGGCTTCTGCTGTGGGTATTTTCGTTGCTCCCTCGGGAGCGAGGTACTGTGCGTTCCTCAACATCGACTATGCCTGGAGCACCTTGGATGACCAGATACTTTCGGATTTCAGCGACGCGCGGCACGCTGGTGCGGATGCTGGCGGATGCCGCCATGACTAACATTGCCCTGGCCGGCGCCCTGGCGTTGCGGCTCGCGGCACACATCGTGTTTGCCACTTCAGACAAGGGCGGCAGCCCATCCGAAGAGTTCTGGGAGTACACGAGCGCCTATGCGTGGAACGCTCCTCTCCTGACGGTCCTCTGCCTCGTCGTCTACTCGTTGAGCGGCTTCTACACCTACGGACGCGCGTACCAGGGGAAGTACAAGGCGCTGATCATCGTCCAGGCGGTCACCTACAGCTACATCCTGTTCGCCTGTCTCACCTACCTGTCCTGGGACCGATTCGGATGGGTTGAACTCCCGCGCGGGGCACTCGTGCTCACGTTCGCACTCAGCCTGGGGATGTGCCTGGCCTCCCGGACGTGGACGTTCCTGTGGGAAGTCGTCGTGCGGCCGGAGCGGGAAAGTAAACGGCACTTGCGCAAGGAAGGGGGCAAAAACGTCCTGGTGATTGGCGGCGCGGGATACATCGGCTCCGCTCTGCTCCCCAAGCTGCTCAATAACGGCTACCGCGTGCGCGTCCTCGACATGTTCCTGTACGGGAAGGAGCCGATCGCGGGAGTCGTTCGTCACCCGCGTCTGGAGCTCGTCAAGGGGGACTTCCGGCATGTGGACAAGGTCGTGTCCGCGATGCGGGACATGGATGCCGTGATCCACCTGGGAGCGATCGTCGGCGATCCGGCATGCGACATCGATGAGAAGGTCACGCTGGACGTCAACCTCTCCGCCACGGAAATGATCGCCCACGTGGCAAAGGCCAGCGGCATCCGCCGCTTCATCTTTGCCAGCACCTGCTCCGTGTACGGAGCGTGCGATGAACTGCTCGACGAACACTCGGAAGTGAAGCCGATCTCGCTTTACGGCCACACGAAGCTTGCGGCAGAGCACGGCCTGCAGCACATGGCGGACGATTCGTTCACGCCGACCATTCTGCGGTTCGCCACGATCTACGGTCTGTCCGGACGCACGCGGTTCGACCTCGTCGTCAACCTCCTGGCCGCCAAGGCCAAGACCGAAGGCGTGATTACCGTCAACGGCGGCGACCAGTGGCGGCCCTTCGTCCACGTTGACGACGCGGCCCTCGGCGTGCTGAAGGTGCTGCAGTCGCCGTTGTCGCTCGTCGGCAACCAGATCTTCAACGTCGGGTCCAACGAGCAGAACTTCACGATCTCGCAGATCGGCCGTTTGATTCGGGACCGCGTGGTCGGCGCCGAGCTGATTATGGATGCCGACTCCAAAGACAAGCGCAATTACCGCGTCAGCTTCGACAAGATCCACCGGATGCTCAGCTTCACACCGGCATGGACCGTCGAGCAGGGTGTCGATCAGGTCCTCGAGGCGATTGCGACGGGCGAGGTCATTGATTACCGCGACCCGCAGTACAGCAACGTCAAGTACCTGACTCAGAACGGCGCGATCGAGATCATCCGACTCGACGACGACTGGTCGCGGCACCTGCACGCCCTGCGCAAGAGCAGCGCCGAGATGGACGCCATCAAGGTCTGAATTGCGGCACGCACCTGCGTCACTGTCTCGGATCGGTCATCTTTCATTGTCACAAGGGAGGCCCTCTGCGTGTCAGCGGTCACCGCACTCAAGCAGTTCAAGATTCCGTTTTTCCGGCCTGCCATCGGCCAGCAGGAGATCGACTCCGTTGTGGAGACGCTCCAGTCCGGCTGGCTCACGACCGGCCCCAAGACGAAACTGTTCGAAGAGCGGTTTGCGGCGCGCGTCGGAGCGAAGTACGCGATCGCGGTCAGTT
>CAZWGW010001061.1:0-2455 GCA_964633565.1 uncultured Planctomycetaceae bacterium | reverse complement strand
TGCTACACGCTCACCAACATGGCTCTCCGCGATGCGGCCGATCGCCATGACTTCGGCTGGGTCATGTGGGTCACCGGCATGAAGGCTTTCCCCGTGACGGTCGCCGCGTGGGCCATTATCGCCTGGCGGATGCGGCAGGGACTCCCCGCGCTGCCGCCGCGAAAGTTTGTTCTGCCGCTGATCGCGACGGGCATCGTCATGCAGTTCCTCGGCAACGTCCTGTTCCAGTTGTCCCTCAGCTATGGCGGGCTCGCGCTGACGGTGGCCCTGACATTCTCCACGCTCATCATCAGCGGCGCGGTCCTGGGGCGCGCCTGGCTGGGGGAGGCGATCACTCCGCGCACGCTGGCGGCGATGGTTCTGCTGATTACGGCGGTCTGCGTGCTGAGCCGCGGCGCGGAAGGCGCCTCACAGGCGGTCATGCGACAGCCGTCGTTCCCCCGCGTCCTGCTGGCCGTGTTCACTGGTTGCGGCAGCGGACTGGGGTTCGGGTTGTCGGGGGTCGTGATTCGCCGCGTGCTGCACGACCGCACGTCGCTTTCGGGATCGCTGGTCTTCCTGTGTACGACGGGCGTCGTGTTGCCGGGACTGCTGGGCGTCGCCACACTCGGTCCGAGTGCGATTGCCTCCATCCCCGCGAAACTGCAATGGACCCTGTTCGCGGGAGGCGTCGCCAACGCGATTGCGTTTTACGCCGTCGCCGGGGCCCTGAGGTGCCTGTCCGTCGTGCGGGTCAACCTGATCAACTCGTTGCAGGTGGCCTTGGCGGGCTTCGCCGGCGTGGTCTGCTTTGCCGAGCCGGTCAACGTGTGGCTGGTAGCTGGCGCGGGACTCACCATCGGCGGCCTGGTGCTGCTCGGGATGCGCGAGGAGTCGGACACGGCGGCGACTGTCCCTGACTCAGTTCACTCAGTCCCCTCAATGACGACGTCCCCGGAGGCGGAGGGAGTCCGATGAGTGACATCGGCCCGCAGTCCTCCGCAACCAGCGGCACGGCCGACACCGCCCTGGCACACGACGCGCTGCACTCGATCGTCGATCCATTTCGCGTTGAGCGGGAGACATTTGTCGCTGAAGCCGAAGTGCATGCCGAACTCGCGTCAACCAATGATCGGGCACTGCACCTGGCGCAGACGGCAACGCGCTTGCCGCGACTCGTCGTAGCATTGCGGCAGACCGCCGGCCGCGGTCGCGGTGCAAACCGCTGGTGGGCCGACGAAGGGGCGTTGACGTTCTCGCTCCTGCTCGACGTGCCACGGCTGCCGCTGGAACGCTGGCCGCAGATCTCTCTGACGGTCGGGGGCGCCGTCTGCGAGGCGGTTGCGGCATTGATCCCGGCTGCCGACGTCCGCCTCAAGTGGCCCAACGACGTCTACGTCAACGGCCGCAAGGCGTGTGGCATCCTCGTGGAAGTCCCTCCCGCGCCAGTGACCGGACGGATCGTTATCGGCATCGGCCTCAACGTGAACAACTCCGTGTCCGGCGCGCCGGCCGAGATACGGGCGCGGGCCACTTCGCTGCGCGATGTCGGCGGCACATCCCTCAACTTGACCGACGTCCTCGTTGCCGTTCTGCGGGGGGTCGATTCGGACCTGGCGTCTCTGGATGCGGGCGACCCGGACCTAGCCGCGCGGTGGCGGCGGCTGTGCCTGCTCAGTGGCCGGTCGGTGGCCCTGCACGACGGCGCCCGCTCAATCGCCGGGACCTGCCTGGGAATCGACGATGACGGGGCGCTGCTGCTCCAGACTGAGGCGGGACCGCGACGATTTCTGGGAGGGGTGGTGGAGGCGTTTGAGTGAATCCATGTCGCAGGTGGAATTGACGCCGCCCGATCCCCACGCATAAACTACGGTTGATTTGTACTGACAGGATTTCAGCCGAATCGGAGTACCCCATGCTGCGTCTGCCTCTGGGAAAGAGCCCCGCCTACTGCGACGGTCTCAGCCGTCGGTCGTTCCTCCAGGTGGGCCTTGCCGGCATGGGGACGCTCGGCCTGGGGGATCTGTGGCGCGCGCAGGCGGCCTCCCCGGCCGCGCGGAAGGACACCTCGCTGATCCTCATCTGGCTCGATGGCGGCCCGAGCCATCACGATACGTACGACCCCAAGCCGGATGCGCCGGCTGAATACCGCGGCATCTGGCATCACATTCCGACCAACGTGCCGGGGATCGACATCTGCGAAATGTTCCCGCTGCAGGCGCAGATCGCCCAGCACTACTCGCTCGTCCGTTCAATGCATCACGACTCGGGCGACCATTTCACCGGCGGCCACTGGATGCTCACCGGCCGCGGCGGCACCAGCGGCGCGAATACGGCCCAACTGTTCCCGTTCTTCGGCAGCGTCGTCTCCGTATCGGGGGATACGCTCGCCGTCGGCGCCTATCAGGAGAGAAGTAACGCCACGGGAATCAACGGCGATTCCAGCAATACGAGCACGGCTTCGGCGGGGGCGGCG
>CAZWGW010001060.1:0-2462 GCA_964633565.1 uncultured Planctomycetaceae bacterium | reverse complement strand
GCACATCCTGCCGGGACCCGAAGACACGTACATTGCGTACGGCGTGGATTGGGCGAACGTGAGCAACACCCCGTTTCGCGAGTACAAACATTTCGTGCACGAGGGGGGGATTTCGACGCCGCTGATCGCGCACTGGCCCGCGCGCATCAGGCGGGCGGGCGAACTGGAGCATCAGCCGGGTCACATCATCGACCTGATGGCGACCTGCGTCGACGTCGCGGGGGCGGCGTATCCGCCGCAGCGCGGCGGTGTCGCTGTCGCGATCCAGCCGCTGGAAGGAAAGAGTCTGGCGCCGGCGTTCGATGGACAGGTGATCGAACGGGACGCCCTCTACTGGGAGCACGAAGGAAACCGCGCGATTCGTGTCGGCAAGTGGAAGCTGGTCGCACACGAGAACCAGCCCTGGGAACTGTATGACATGGAGGCGGATCGGACCGAGATGCACAATCTGGCGCCGTCCATGCAGAGCCGGGTCAGTGAACTGGAGGCGAAGTGGCAGGCCTGGGCGGAGCGCGCGCAGGTGCTGCCGCTGGGGACGTGGCGCGCAAAACCGAAGCCGTAGGAGTGTGGCTCACTCAAGATACTCGGACTTCAGCCACGCCAGGCACTCGCGGTGGGCGGCGGCCAGCGGAGTGAGGTCGTACCCGTCGCGGGCCCACTCCTGGAGTTGCCGCACGTCGTCGGAGAGCTGTGATTCATCGACCGGCCCCAGCGGAACCTGTCGCGCGTCGGAGGCCGACAATTCAAGCTCCGTCTGCTCGGAGAGTAGAAAGTCGACAAGTTTCTGCGCGCGTTCCAGGTTCTTTGTCCCCTGAATCAGCGCGACCGTGTTCGGGATGGAAATCGTCGCACCGCCGTCGATGCGGACCGGGACCATCGCCACCGGCGCACCGCGGTTCTTCGCGACAAAGAAATCATCCGTGTCGGTCCAGCCGAAATCGCAGACCCCGTCGGCGACGGCGTCTTTGGTCTGCCCGTTGCCCGGGAGTTCGCTGAGGCCCCGGCGGCGCAGGCCCTTGTGCCACTCCTTGAGCTTCTCCGGACCCCAGGCGTGCCAGCGCACCGTATACTCCGTGAGGGTCGTGCCGAAGAGGGGCTTGGCCATGGCGACGCGTGACAGGTCGTCGGACCTCAGTCGCTCCGCGATGGCTTCGGCGGTGGCGGGCATCTTGTCGGTGTTGACGATGAACACGCGCAGCCGCGCACCGAACCCCACCCAATGCCCCTCGGCGTCCTTGAACGCGGGGGGGATTCGGTCGAATCCCGGACCCTGGTACGGGAGCAGCACTCCCTCCTCCTGGAGCTGGACGGTACTCTGCGCCTGATTGTTCCAGAACACGTCGCAACGCGGGTTGGCCTTCTCGGCGATGAGCAGGTTCGTCAACCCGAGCGACTTGGTCGCCTCAGTGTCGAATTTGATCGAGACGGGGATGCCGCTCTGCTGTTCGAATTGCTTCAGGATGTCCTCGGAATAGACCGAGTCGTGTGCGCAGTAGACGATCAGCGGCTGTGGTGCGTCGGACCGGCAGCCGGCGAGAACTGCCAGCAGCACGCCGCTGAATCGTTGCTGTAACACGTTCCAGAGGCGCAGGCGATCGTTCGTCATGAGGCGTCCCGATGGTCGGCGTGGATGTACGCTGTGGAATCTCCGCGGCGGCTTGCCAATTACGCATTCGGACCCTGCCGTGTTGGCGCGCGATTGGTCAGGTGGGCGACCTGGCCAGCCCACGGTACGTCTCGCCGGCCAGCACCACTGCCGTGAGCGGCAGCACACCCCACGCCAGCGAGAACGTCAGCGGGGCGAGCCACGGATTGCCCGCCGCCTTGAGGATCAGCACCGCCGTGTAGGCCGCGTAGTACGCGAGCAGCACAAACCCCTCCCACCGCGCCAGACAACGGCCGGTGAAGAACATCGGCAGGCAGACGGCCGCCACCGCCATCATCACGGGGATGTCAAAGTCGAGCGCCTGCGGCGCGACCGCGACGCCGTTCGCCGAAATGGCACTCGCCAGTCCCATCACGCCAAGGATGTTGAAGATGTTGCTCCCGACGATGTTGCCGATGGAGATGTCCCGTTCGCCGCGGATCGCCGCCCAGACCGACGTGGCGAGTTCCGGCAGCGACGTGCCGGCCGCCACGATCGTGAGGCCGATGATCAACTCGCCGACTCCCAGCAGCCGCGCCAGGCGCACGGAGCCGTCGACGAACAGGCGCGAACCGAGGACCAGCAGCCCCAGTCCGCAGATCACGAGCAGCAGCGCCCACAATCCGCGCACGAACGGGCCGATCATGGGATTCGGCTGCCCCTCCGACGGGACCGGTGCCGATACCGCCGGCGCCGTGCGCCCCGCCAAGATCAGCCAGCCGGTGTAGGCGATCAGCCCCGCGAACGCGGTTACACCTTCCATCCGCGACCAGACGCCATCCCGCGCGAACCACCACAGCAGCCCCGAGGCGGCAAT
>CAZWGW010001059.1:0-2467 GCA_964633565.1 uncultured Planctomycetaceae bacterium | reverse complement strand
ACAGGGATGGCGCGTCCTCCCCAGTCCGCCGATTTCCCGTCCGGACCCGCCTCAATGCACCTCCTCATGCCAACTCGAACCGCAGTCTTACCTTCCCGGCAACAATCACCGCGATTCGCCGCACCGTTTGCTGGTGTGTTGGTCGTTCTTGCCGTCGCCGGCATGGGGGCCGCCGCTGATCCTCCCGCCCCGTCCAGCACGACGCTTCTTCCCGCACGCCTCCCGCGCGACAACCTGCTTGTCTACCGCGACGATAACAACCAGCCGGCGACCGTCAGGAACGTCGACGACTGGCTCAAACGCCGCGCGGAAATCGTTCGCGGCATGCAAGCCGTCATGGGTGCGCTCCCGGGTGACGAGAAACGGTGTTCTCTCGATATGCAGGTCGAAGAGGAGGTTGACTGCGGGACGTTCGTGCGCCGCCTCATCACGTACGCCTCCGAACCAGGTTCGGGCGTGCCCGCATACCTGTGCATTCCCAAAGCCGCGCTGGAGGCCAACGCCAAACCAGTCTCGGCCGTTCTGTGCCTGCATGGCACCGACAACGTCGTCGGCCATGGCACTGTGGTCGGTCTGGGCAACCGCCCCAATCGCCAGTACGCCAGCGAGCTGGCCGAGCGGGGATACGTCACGCTGTCCCCGAACTACCCCCTGCTGGCGAAGTACCAGCCCGACATCGCGGCCCTTGGCTGGGAGAGCGGCACGCTCAAGGCCGTGTGGGACAACATCCGCGGCCTCGATCTGTTGGAGTCGCTGCCGTACGTGAAACCGGGCGCATTCGGCGCGATGGGCCACTCACTCGGCGGGCACAATTCGGTCTACACCAGCGTCTTCGACGACCGGATCAAGGTCGTTGTCTCCAGTTGCGGCCTTGACTCGTACCTCGACTACTACGGCGGGGATGAGAAGAACTGGTACCCCGAAAAAGGCTGGTGCCAGACGCGCTACATGCTGCGGCTGGCCGAGTATCGCGGACGGCTGGAGGAGATCCCGTTCGATTTTCACGAGATGATCGGCGCACTTGCCCCGCGGCAGGTCTTCATCATCGCGCCGCTCCACGACCACAACTTTGTCGCCGCCAGCGTCGACCGGATTGCCGCCGCCGCGCGCCCGGTCTTCAATCTCTACGGCCATCCGCAGCGATTGCGGGTAGAACACCCGGACTGCGAGCACGATTTCCCGCCGGAGATGCGCGAGGCGGCGTATAAGGTGATTGACGACGTGCTGCAGTAAGACGCCGCCAATCGTTCGGAACTGGCGCGGTTGCAAGAGTCGCCGCAACTTATGACGTGCGAGCTTTGGCGATCGCAGCACCGGCCAAATCACTGACCATTTTTTTCAGCAATTCCCAGGTTGCGCGATGGTACGGCTCTGGCACGTCGAGCCGAATACCTTCCGGGAAACGAGCGAGCTTCCCGGCCCTGAGTCGATAGAGACCGTTTACGATCCCACGATTGTGCGCCAGAACATCTCGTGTTGCTTTGGCTTCGGTAATTTGCGCAACCTCGTCCGAAGTCGGACATCCGAGGTTTACGCGGTCACTCAAATAGTCAAACCAGCCCACAGGGCCCCGGTACATTACGTCCGTGACTTCTCGCTCGACAACGTCGCGGATGATCGTTGCAGTGTCAGGTGCTTCCAGTATTGCGCGGAATTCGACCTGCTTCCCGCAGAGACTCTTGGGATAACTCAGTAGCCAGAGTTGCAGGAATTCGAAGAGGAAGTTTTCGAAAACGGCGACAAATTGCTGAAATGTCGCTTCGGTGAGTTGGCCTGCAACGTAGCCACGAATCCTCGCGGCGAGATCAGCGTCCGATGTTATCGTACCAGTCACGAGGTTCTGAACTGAAAACGTGTGACCAGCGTTGATCGCGCGTTGCACAATGTCCCACGCCAACTTGGTGTCATTGTAATAATCATGTGCTGCGCTCAGTTCGGTCAAAACCCGATCACGCAGCAATTCGATCTCGGTCGACAGCGCCACGGCCCAGCTCCAGTCAGCTTACGGCATCAAGGATCGACTGAATCGTATTGGGATCAGCATTCCGTCCAAAATTGACGACGGCGATGTATGCCGCACCATTGAGAGAGATCGCATTTTCGTCAACCCAATAACCAATCCGCTTGGCGTCCAGCAGTTGGCGCAGCTCGTCCAACTGGTTGAGTGGCACCATCACGTACGGGCCTGCAGTGCCCTCGTTTGACACGCGCAACGGCTGCTTCGTGGATACGTCGATCATGACTCCCTCTGGTTCGGGATGTTGCGCCGAATTGCCCATCCAACCCTCCGTCCAATTAGACTCCAGTCGAGGTGGTCCGACAAGGCGCTGCGGCCGCCTGCTCCCCTCTGAGACACAACAGGTTGCGTTTTGTGGGCGGCCGTCACTCCACCGTCACGCTCTTCGCCAGGTTCCGCGGCCGGTCGACGTTGCAGCCGCGCAGCAGCGCGATGTGATAAGCCAGGAGC
>CAZWGW010001058.1:0-2471 GCA_964633565.1 uncultured Planctomycetaceae bacterium | reverse complement strand
AGTACAGTACAGAACAATACAAAAGAAACACCCTCTACCCCCTCAAGGGGGAGTCGTGTGTCCGACGAACCAACCCCGGAAGTGCTGGCCATCTACGACGCCTACCCGCGCAAAGAGGCCAAGCGACCCGCCCTCAAAGCCATCCACCATGCCATCGTCCGGATCGCCGACTCGCCGAACGCCCCAGCCGACCCGGCCGCGTGGCTGTTGGCCGAGGTCCGCCGCTATGCCGCCGGACGCAAGGGGCAAGACCCGAAGTACACCCCGCACCCGGCGACCTGGTTCAACGGCGACCGCTGGCTGGACGAGCAGCCGATCGACAACCGCCGCGTGGACGACAACGGGAAGCTCCTGGCCCCGAAGGGAAAGTATGCACACCTTAGCTGACATCCTCCCCGACGCGATGAAGGCCCAGCGGGCTGCGCCGCTCCTGCCCTACGAAACGATCGTGAACAGCGGGTTCATGCCGCATCTGGAGCGCAACCCGAAACGGGTGTCCAGAAATCTCGCCGACGCTTTCAAGGCCGCACGGATGGACGGGACATGGCCGCTGCTGGTGTGGGGTGACGCCGGGACAGGCAAGAGCCGGTTCGCCCTGATCGTTCACGACTGGTACGGAGGGAAGTTCTACGACTTCCACGATCTGGTCGGCGACTACCAGCTTTGCCGGCTCGGCGACCTGTACGACGAGGACCACATTAACCGCCCGAAGATTCACGACCGGCGTTTCTGGGAAATGATCGGCGAGTACCGCATCGTCATCGTGGACGAAATCGGGATGCGCAAGGACACCGACCACAGCCGGGAATGTCTGACGCGACTGCTCAACACGCGGGAGTGCAAGCCGCTGCTGCTGATATCGAACCTGTCGCCGGAGGAAATCGCGGCCCACTACGACGACCGGATCGCATCACGGATGTGCTCCGGGAAAGTGGTGAGAGTGTACGGCGACGACATGAGGCTCGGAAAGCGATGACGCAGGACGAGTTTGAGAACGATTACTACCACCGCATGACGCGGCTCGATCAGCAGAAGTGGGAAGCGGCGGGATACCGCCAACGCTCTATGCGCGCATCGTCAGACTATGAGCGGGACAAGTACACCCGCATGGCTGAGATTGTCGAGGCGGCTATCCGGCGGCGCGAGTCGGACCCGAAACTGGTGGAGCAGGACGAGAAGATGAGGAGTTTGCTGTAAGACTGTTGGGATGAAACTAGAGCAGTATGACTACTGCGGAAAGGTGATGGCAATGAGGAAAAGCAAGAACGGAGACATGACCACGGTTGAGCTTCCCGCTGAGGATCGCATGGGAGCGATCGACGATGCCCCGCTCAAAAAGAAACGCAACGGATTCGGCGCACAGCCGGTTGTCGTCAACATTCCACGTCTCAACAAGCAGCGATTGCTGCTGACCATAATCGGCGAGACGCCGCTGAAGAAGAAGGCGGCAACGCCTATCTCGAAGTCCGTGGCTTATTGAAAGACGAAAGCGGTCGCAAACTATTGGTGGAAAAGGCGCTGGCCGAATTAGCTGTGTGGCAGGCTAAGCACGATCAACTGCACGAACTGAGCGAAGTGTTCGCAGCGGCAGCGCGAGCACGCAAGACGAATCAGCGAGAGCCGGCCAGACCAATGCAGCCGCAGAAGGCGAAACGGGTGTACGCAACCGCATGACCCCCACCCAGCGATCCCTGAAGCTCCTGCGTGATGCCGGCTACCGCTGCGCCATCGTCGAGCGGTGGAACCAGTACGCGCGGATCAGGCAAGACCTGTGGGGCTTCTGCGACCTACTGTGCTACCACCCGACGACCGGCCAGATCATGTTCATCCAGACGACATCCGGCGCGAACGTCGCCGCCAGGCTCGCCAAGCTGCGGGCCAACGAGCATGCGGTGTCACTGGCGCGGCACTACCGGGTTGAGGTACACGGCTGGGCGAAGCGCGGGGCGCGGGGGAAGCGGAAGATGTGGTCGCTGCGAATCGAAACAATGACCGGAGACGAGCGATGACGACGAGGGATGTAGTTGCGCGGCTGAGGCAGACGAAAGACGTTCCCGGAGTCAGTTGCGACATGATGGACTCAATTGATATCGCCATCTCCGCCCTGGAGAAGCAGGCCGAAGCCGAGGCTGCACCCGCCCACAAGGAGAACAAGGCGATGACGACGAGGGAGCTCGAAGAACTCAAGCGTCTGCGTGGAATCTGCAATGGCGAAATTTGGCAACCCCTCCAGAAGTCGGCTCTCGACGCCGCGATCGCGGCGCTGGAGAAGCAGGCCGAGGCCGAGCAGCCGAAGCGGCTAGCCCCGTTCCCGTGGCGTGCTGGTCCTGGTTCTTGTGACATCTTGGATGCGAATGGAAAAAGAGTGTGCGTCGCAATGGGCGAATCAGGCGGCGACTACGACAAGGAGGTTGTGGCTCACATCCTCGCCCACTCGCAGGGGGAGCCGGTCAATCCGCCGCCTGTGCCCG
>CAZWGW010001057.1:0-2475 GCA_964633565.1 uncultured Planctomycetaceae bacterium | reverse complement strand
TGCTCGACAGGAAACACAAGCGGCGGTTCGAGCGCGAAGCGAAGGCGGCGGCCAAGCTGCACCATACCAACATTGTGCCGGTGTTCGGCGTCGGTGAGCAGGACGGACTGCACTATTACGTGATGCAGTTCATCCAGGGGCTGGGCCTGGACGAGGTGATCGGCGAACTGCAGCGGATGCGGGAGGTCTCGCTGGCCGGCAAGGCGGGCTCGCAGGGCGCATTGTGCGTCGCGCAGCGGAGTGGAAAAATCTCCGCAGGAAAAGTCGTCCGCACCCTGGTGACCGGCGAATTCGAAAGGACAGTTCTGACAGACGATGCGGAATCGGCCGAGGGGGAACCGGTCCGACAGGGGAGCAGTAGCGACCACGTCCCGGCGAGCCTGGAGGTACAAGCGGCCGCTCCCGGGATCGCGCTGGAGGTGCCGCAGTCGGGTGCGGGGCCGGCGCCGTTCGAATCGAGCGCGCTCAGGGACACGTCCAGCGGCAGACTGTCTGACTCGTTCGCGCTCTCCGGTTCCTTCGCCCTGCCGGGACACAGAGACGTGTCCGATTCGACGTCCGGTTCGCGAGCGCGGCGGAAGCAGACGTTCTGGACCAGTGTGGCGCATATCGGCCAGCAGGTCGCTTCGGCCCTGCAGTACGCGCATGAGCAGGGGATCACGCACCGCGACATCAAGCCGAGCAACCTGCTGCTGGACATGCAGGGGACCGTATGGATCACCGACTTCGGGCTGGCCAAGATCAGTGACCAGCAGGAGATCACGCATACGGGCGATATTCTCGGCACGCTGCGGTATATGCCGCCGGAGGCATTTGAAGGCCGATCGGATGCCCGTGGCGACCAGTATTCGCTGGGCCTGACCTTGTACGAACTGCTGGCGCAAAAACCGGCATTCGAAGAAAAGGACCGCCGCAAGCTGATCAAACTCGTAACGACGACCGAGCCGACGCGAATCGAAGCACTCAATCGCGACGTGCCGCGCGATCTGGCGACCATCGTCCACAAGGCCATCGACCACGACGCGTCGCACCGCTACGCGTCGGCGGGGGAACTGGCGGACGACCTGCAGCGGTTCCTCGACGACGAGCCGATCAAGGCGCGACGCCTCTCCGTTGCGGAGCGATTGGGACGCTGGAGGCGAAGGAACCGCGGGCTGGCCGCTTCACTGAGCGTGGTGGCCGTGTTGCTGCTCGTCATCAACATTGCGGGGCCGGTCATCACCTGGCATGTCTCCCGGCTCAACCGGGAATTGCGCGGGTCCCAGGCGGAACTGAGTGCGGCTGTTGCCGACCTGTCGCAGACCAGGGACAAACTCCAGGGCACGGTTAGGCACCTGGAGTCAGCTCAATTGGACCTCGTCACATCGCGGGATCGGGCGCGCGGGCAGGCCGCACAACTGCGGGACCAGGCGGTCGAACTCAAACGGCAGCAGGAGCGCGCCGAGAGGAACCTGTATGCGATGCGGATCACCCTGGCAGAGAATCATCTGAACTCCGGCGATCCCGTGAATGCGCTCCGCAGTCTGGAGGAGGCGACGCCTGAGGGTCGGGCAACAAACGGCCACTGGGAATGGCATTACCTCAAGCGCTGGAGCAACAGTGCGGAGCGGTCGTTTCGCGGACACAGCCAGCCTTTCGTCTACGCCCTCGCCTTCAGCCCCGACGGCCGGCTGCTCGCCTCCGCCGGCGGCGGCAATCCCTATTACGCCACTCAGGGAAGCCAGTCCATCCGCGCCGGTGAGGTCCTGATTCGAGACTTCGCCACAGGCCGTGTGCTGCACACACTCCAGGGGCACGAGAACATCGTGACGGAAGTCGCCTTTAGCCCGGATGGCGGCAGGCTGGCGACGGCCGGACAGGACGGCAGGGTGATCCTCTGGAATGTGGAAACTGCCGGACCGATCTTCGAGCTTGACGGACCTCAAAAAGAACGGCAGGTCTGCAACATCCACTTTGCCCGGAATGGAACACGGGTTCTGACGGTCGACACCGGCGGAACGGTGCTCATTCATTCGACGACGGACGGAAAACTGCTTCACTCGTTCGCCGCCAGAAGCGCCGTTTTCAGTCATGACGGCTCACAAGTCTACTTTCTGAATCAGGAGGGCGTTCACACCCTCGACGTGGAGACCTGGGAGGAAAATGATCTCTTCAAGACGCCCCGCATCGAGTGGCGGATTTACCAACTGGTACAGAGTCCCGGGGGACGGTACCTGGGCGCTGGTCCGCGGGTTGCCGTTCCCAATTCTACGGAGCTGTTGATCTGGGATCTGCAGACACGGCAGCTCCTGCACCACCTGACCACGAATGAGCGACTGGATTCGCTGACGTTCAGTGCCGACGAAAAGTATCTGGCTGTGGCCGGCGCCACGCCGGTCGCGCGCGTGTTCGACGTCGCCTCAGGTCGACAGACGGCGGCACTGATGGCTCCCGGGGAGAGTGTGACGGAGACGGCCTTCTCACCCGACGGGCGGT
>CAZWGW010001056.1:0-2477 GCA_964633565.1 uncultured Planctomycetaceae bacterium | reverse complement strand
GCCGGTCGCGCAGCCGGCCGAATATTCGCGCATCGACGCGGCCGGTTTCGAGCAGCTCCGACAGGTGGCCCTGTGGTGGACGAGCCATGCGGAAGACCGGAGATTCGAGCTGCGGATGCGTTCGACGGACGCAGCCGGACTGTTTCCGGACGGGTCGCTGGACTTTGCCTTCATCGACGCCGAGCACAGTTACGAGCCGGTGCGGACCGATCTCAGCGCGTGGTGGCCGAAAGTGCGTGCCGGGGGCCTGTTGTGTGGACATGATTACGGCGTGTATGGGGACGCGAGCGGGGAGTGGGGGGTCCGCCGGGCGGTTGATGAGTTCGTCGGCGTCACGGGGCGCGGGCTGGTGGTTGGCGCGGACGGGACGTGGTGCGTCAGGTGACGGGGTGACGGAGTGACGGGGTGACGGGGAGCCAATGTAGTCCGCGCATTCCGTGATCGGGATCGCGGCAGTGGGTCATGTGGCGGGAAAACTCGGAAGCAAGTGTTCCGTCTGAATGGTTGCGATACGATTGGCGTACAGTTTTTCGCGGGAAAACGGGCAAGCGTACAAGATTCAAGGGTAGGGAAATTTCTTAAGGGCGTTCCGGAGTCGAGGGTTGAGGGACGAGGGTCCAGGGCAAGATGACCAAGGCGCCAAGATTTGACACGACAGAGGGGGGGCGGATCTTGCCGGATTGTCAGTGGGTGGTGGTTTGGTCGTTTGGTGAGTGGTCCGTGGGCGGTTGCTGATCGCTGAAAGCGGACGGCTGTCCATTGCCCAGACTCCTCGCTCCTGGCCTGGTTTTTCGCTCTCTACCAATACCCCCATTTGTGTGCGCAAATCGGCAGCTTTCGGGGATTGTTGTAGACGTAAGTCATAATGGGAACTTGTGAACAGTAATCGGGCGATTGCGTCACAAGTGGCGATCAGGTGGGCCGATGCGGCGGCGGGGCGGGGATTTTGAGAATCTTGCAGGATTTCCGACGGAATGAGCGAAATGTATGCATTTGTGCGAAGGGTCGAGAGTGGAGAGCTGTGGGTCAAGGTACGGCCACGAAGAACGCGTCAAGGCACAAAAAAAGAAGACAGAAAGATTGCGGACAGTCCCCCATGCCGAAGAACGGCACATCGAACGATGAAAACCGTATTTTCGGAGCAGGAAAATGGGGCGGGGGGTATTGGACCGGAGATTCTGGATTTTTGAACTGCGGACGGTGGGCACGGCGGGATTGGAGTACAGCCTTCAGGCTGCGGCCGTCCGTCGCTCGTTGATCCACCTGCGGGTCTCATTCGCGCGGACAGCCCGGCAGCCACCGTTCCACGGGGACAAGCCGGCGTGGTGACGGGGCCGGGGGAGGATGGCGGTACTGGCCGGGTAGTCAGCGTTCCACCGGCACGGGGCCGGGGGTGACGATGCGAGTCGCGCGAAGGGGGACGGATGCTGTAGCGGAGCGGGAATTCTGCCGGGAAGCGCGAAATGTATTCACCTCCAGGCAGTGCGTGAACAGAATGCCGTGAGAGATGCTATGATGGTCGCTGGAGTTCGGAGCGCCTGTCGCAAAGGAGGACGAAACGAATGCCTGCAACGGTTGAAGCTCCCCTGCTGGCGGAACCGGACCGCGCCGCACACGTCGGGTCGGCGGCGGAGTCGGAACAGCGGCTCGTGCTCTTCAACGTCCCCTGGGACCATTACGAACAGTTTTGTGAATTGTTCGCTGCGCACAATGTCCGTCTGGCCTACCAACAGGGGACGCTGGAAATCACGGCGCCATCGATGGGTCACGAATCGTCGGCCTTCTCGTCCGGACATGCCGTGGTCGTCCTTGCGGAGGAAATGGATATCCCAATCCTGCCAGGTGGTTCAGTCACGCTGAAAAACCTGGCGGTGGATCGAGGCATCGAGCCTGACAACTGTTTCTGGATTGCCAGAGAATTGCTGGTCCGCGACAAGTCAGAGATCGACCTCAACGTCGACCCACCGCCGGACCTGTTCGTCGAGGTCGAGGTCTCGCGGAGCTTCCTCGACCGGCTGGAGATCGCCGCGAAACTCAACGTCCCCGAAGTGTGGCGCATCCGTGGCATAGAATTGCAGGTGCTTCTGCTGCAGCCCGACGGGAACTATGCCGAATCAGACCGAAGCACTGCGTTTCCGGGCTTTCCCGTGACGGAGATCGCCCGATTTCTGCAGCGCGCACCAGGGGTCGACTACACCACGCAAATGCGGCGGCTGCGTGAATGGGTCCGCGCGCAACTCAAGAGGACGGACGACGCGTAGCCTGTTCAGGATGTCGGCGGTTGCCGCGCGGCAAGTCGTGGACTCGCGTCGGGACGGGGTGCGGCGGCCTCTCCACCTCGACCTTCCCGTCACGGCTCCGCGAAATCAGCGATCGGGTGTGCCGGCACAAGGCCGTCCGTGGGGGCGACCCGCACCACGAAGGCCGTGACGCCGAACGACACGACGTCCCCGTAGTCCAGCGTAACCTCGCGTTCC
>CAZWGW010001055.1:1556-2479 GCA_964633565.1 uncultured Planctomycetaceae bacterium | reverse complement strand
AGCTGTTCCCACACGCCGCTGTCGAGCTGAAACGACTGGTGCCCGGCCAGCATGATGGCCGGCACTTCACGCGGGTCGTAGGAGAAGTGGGCGAAGTCCCCTTCCACGGCGCGATACTGAATGCCGAGTTTCTCGTTGAGCCAGCGCAGCAGGCTGTCGATGTCGGCAGGGTCGGTCATCCAGTCCCGATAGGCGACCCGCTTGCCGTCAACAGTCCGGAAGCGGGTCTGCCCCAGCGCCATTTTGGCGACCAGCGCCGGAGGGGCCGGTGGTCGCTTCTTCTCCGTCCGCCGCAACGGCGTGGCCGGCAGCGGCAAGGGCGGAAAGCTCTCCCCTGCTTTGCGGCGTTGGGGAGTCGCGAGCTTCGGAGGTCCACAGTCAACCGGCCCGCTGGCGTCGTCCTCGCCGTCCGCTCCCAGCAGCAGACCCCCTCCCATTCCCAGCAGCGCGCTTCCCCCGCTGAGGCGCAGGCCGTCTCGCACGATCTGCTCGACGAACTCCCGCCGATTCATCGAGCCGGTTTCAATCAGATACTGCCACATGATCAGGCCTCCCCTCTGTTCAGGCCGCGTTCACGATTCGTGGCAATCAATCCTTTGCCAAGTCGTCCCCTCCCCTTCCGGAATCACGCGATACGCTTCGTTTCGGCACAGACTGCGCGAATGCGGACATTCCCGCACACCGGGCTGTGCCAAAGTCGCACATCGGAGTCCGGGTCCACCTTTCTTGTCCAAGCGTCCTGCATCGCTCGATTACGTCCCGTAGCGGGAATGGATCACTCAGACTGGATTCGACACATGTCATGGCCGGTTTGGCAGCATTTTCGGTGCCGTGTGCCGCCTGAACACCCACACGGCACACCACTTGCCAACGAGTCGTGAGAACAGACTGGAAGAGTCACAGCTCCCAGGAGGTCCGGTATG
>CAZWGW010001055.1:0-1546 GCA_964633565.1 uncultured Planctomycetaceae bacterium | reverse complement strand
AGTCGAACACGCGCATCCTGCCCGTCACCATTCGCATGGTCGGCCTCAGCCTGTGTCTCCTGCTTCCATACGGGACGGCTGCATTTGCAGCGGATGATCCCCCCCATCCCCTCGCGGCCGATCCCCCGAATCCGTTCGGGACGACTCGTGAGGAACGGACCGATGCGATCGACGGCGCCGTGCACCTGTCGAATGGAACGGTCGTCCGCGGCAAGGTGTATCTGACCCGCGGGTACGACCTCCGGATTTACGATGCGAAGCGCGAGGCGTTCCGCGATGTTCCGCTCCGCGCCGTGGAGCAGATCACGTGCAAGGTCGAGAAAGAGTGGCTGGAACGCGAATGGCGGTTCAAGGAGAACGCCAACGATGAAAAGATCTACACCGGCCGGACGTATCCGAGTCGAATCTACACGCACGAGATCAAGTTGATGCGCGGGGACGTCATTGACGGGCCTTTGGGGGTGGTGGTCTATGTCGCCCCGACCTCCGCACCGGCGGCGGAATCCGGTCCCGGACAAACTGAGGACGCACCGAAGCCGCAGCGCTTCATGCTCCACAAGCGCGATAAGGGGGAGCCAGGGCAGACTCTGAACGATCTCGTGTACGTGACAAAGATCGTCCTGGGCGCTGCGGCATCTGCGCCCGAATCCGAAGAGAAGTCCGCGCAGCCAACTCCCCGGAAATAACCACGCAATCATGCGATTCGCACTGGAACAGAACTGGGGAGTCCTCTCCTTTGCCGTAGCGCTGCTGGTCGTACCGGTCCTCGTCTTCTGGCTGTACACACGCATCTTTCAGAGCCGATCGGACAAACGGCTGTGGCTGCTGGTGGCGCTGCGCACCTGCGCTCTGTTGCTCGTCCTGCTGTTGCTGTATCGACCCGTTGTCAGTTTCGAACGCCGGCTGCGTAACGACCGGGGCTGGGCCGTGCTGATTGACACCAGCGGTTCGATGGGGGTCCGCGACGCGGAGGACGGCCGCTCGCGCCTGGAACAGGTGCAGCAGGCGCTGCTCGACCAGGCGCAGCCGTTGTCGGCGCTCGGCCCGGTGCAGACGTGGCAGTTCGCTGCCCGTCCCGCATCGCTCCCCCGGCTGGAAGCGGCCGGCGCGCTTCACGCGGACGGCGTCGAAACCGACCTGGCGGGCGCGATCAGCGCCGCGCTGGGGGCGGATGCCGCGCGGCGGCCGCAGGGGGTGCTGTTGTGTTCCGATGGTATCGACACGGGCGGGGGGGATGTGGCGGCCGTGATCGGCGCCACGGGAGTTCCCATTTACTCGGTCGCCGCCGGGTACGACCTGACGACGTCCGCCGGCGGGCGCGACGTCATGGTGACGGGCGTCGAGTGTCCCCTGCAACTCACCCGGAACACGCGGGCGTCGATCTCGGCACTGGTCGACGCGCGCGGCCTCGCCGGACGCGTCGCGACGGTCCAACTGCTGGAACATGATGCGGTCGTCTCCGAAGAGCAAGTCACTCTCGACGACGTCCGTGGCGATCAGGCGGTGCCGCTGGCGGTGACGCCCGAAACAACGGCCCGCCACGAAT
>CAZWGW010001054.1:0-2481 GCA_964633565.1 uncultured Planctomycetaceae bacterium | reverse complement strand
CTGCGGCGGACAGACCCGCGCCGCCAGGTCGAGCTGGATCAGGCTTCCCGTCATGTAGGTGAAACCAGAGACCACGGAGATGGCGCCAGCCGACCACTTCCCGGTCAGCCCGGCGTAGGTCGCGGTCGTCAGCACTCCCGCCACGATCGACAGGTGGATCAGCCACCGGCGCGGTATCCGGTGGCAATATCCGCCGAACGCCACGCACCCCGCCAGCGATCCGACGGCAAACAGTGACACCGTGTGCCCGTAGAACTGCTCGCTTAATCCGAGTTCCCGCGTCATGTACGTCTGCTGCACGGCCGACGAGAACGGGTTGAAGTTCCACAGGAACAGGAAGGCCGCCGCCGCCAGGAACCGCGGTGTCCGCAATGCTTCCCACAGGGCCGAAAACCGATCGGCCATCCTGGCCGGCGGCGCGGGGCGCGGCTCACTGTCGCCGGCCTCAGTGAGGCCGGACCTGGCGGTTTCCCTCGCACGCTGGCCGGGGTCACTGACCCCGGCTACAGACCCGGCCGACCCTTCCCGCATCCACACCAGCGCCAGCACCAGCGACACGGACGACGCCACCGAGCAGATCAGAAAACCGACTTCGTACAGGCGGTTTTCACTGATCCACCCCCCGATCGACCCCGTCAGGATCGTCGCCCCCCACATCGCGGACCACTGCACCGACTGCAGCCGGTCAGTCATCCCCAGGGGCTGCCCGTATTCGACCATCAGGGCGTCTGCGACCACGTCTGCCAGCGCGACCGCCGCCGTGGGGATCACGAGCATGACCAGCAGGAGCTGATGCGAACCCCGCGGGGGCAGGTGGCTCGACAGCCAGGCCAACCCCACCGACGAAACGGCCGTTGCGAGGATCAGCCAGTTCCGCCGCCGCGCGCGGCCCAGCGGCACGAAATCGACCAACAGTCCAAACAGCGGCTTGAACGCCCACGGGAGGCCCATGATGCCCATGAACCAGCCGATGTCCGTGGACGTGCGCCCCCAGTCCCGCAGCAGCGAGCGCACCGGCTGCGCGATGAGTCCCTCGGTCGGTTCGGCGATCCCCTGAATGAAGTAGATCGCGCCGAACAGCACCGCCAGCCCGACCACGCGCGGCGCGCGTTGCGGACGCGATCGCGCGGAGTCGACTTTGGGAGTCGTCGGGACCATTCTCGAACTTTTTGAAAAATTCCGCGCCAACTCGGGCTAATAGCCGTTGACGTTCCGGCCGATGAACGTTTCAATTCTGCGCGCAGCGGGCGCACACTTGTGGAAAGTCTGATGACGCACGTCCCCGCGGCGTCCGCCATCAACGGGAAGGGAACCTCCACGGGGGAAAATCTACGAGGCGGATGCTGATCGTCTCAAGACCATCTCCGGTCCTGTCAAGTTCTGAAACCGAGAATGCCGCTGTGGGGCGGCTTCATCCAGGCGCGCGGGGAGCACGCGCGCTGTTCTTCCGTTCTGCTCGCAAGGAGCTGCAGTATGCAGTCTGCGGAAACTGGTACGGACTCATTAATCGCCCGTGAGGACGTCCGCTGCGAAGAGGATGCCGAGCCTCCAAGTCCAATCAACATCGTCGCCACGTCCCTGATGCCCTACAACCACGGGACTCGCGAGGAGTTCCGTCGCCGCAACGGCGGGCACAGCGATACGAATGGCTCCGGCCACAACGGCTCCGGGAACAACGGGGCCGGACACAACGGCCAGGCCACTCTGGTCAGCGGGTATCGACGGCTCCGCGAGCCATCGCGCAACGGCCGCGTCAATGGCGACAAGTCGGCCGCCTCACGACAGCGCCGCGCCTTCCGACGGGAGTTCTTCCCCGAGGTGTCGGACAAGGACTGGAACGACTGGAGCTGGCAGGCCCGGCACCGTTGCCGCACCCTGGAACAGCTCGAACGCATTCTGGTTCTCTCCGACGACGAACGGGAGGCCCTGTCTCAGGGGGGCATGATGCTCCCCGTCGGCATCACACCCTACTACATGAGCCTGCTCGACCGGCACGACCCAGAGCAGCCGCTCCGCAAAACCGTCATCCCCACCACCGGGGAGTTCACGCGCTCCCCCGGCGAGGCGGACGACCCGCTCGGCGAGGACGGCCACAGCCCCGTCGAAGGGCTGGTCCACCGTTACCCCGACCGGGTGCTGCTGCTGGCGCTCGATTTCTGCAGCACGTATTGCCGGTACTGCACCCGCTCCCGAGTCGTCGGGCACGGGGAGATCGTTCCCAACAAGCAGCGCCTCGAGACGATCTTCGACTACCTCCGCGGCGCAAAGCAGGTCCGCGACGTGCTGATCTCCGGCGGCGACCCCCTCGCCCTGAACGAGGACCGCCTCGACTGGATCATCGGCAACCTCCGCGCGATGGACATCCAGCGGCCGATCCTGATCACGGCGCCACTCACACCGGGACCCAAACAGCTGAAAGCGGCCCGGGCGGCGCGCCTGACTCCGGCACTCGGCGACGCCCTCGCGATTCGCACCTGGATG
>CAZWGW010001053.1:0-2486 GCA_964633565.1 uncultured Planctomycetaceae bacterium | reverse complement strand
GGCCCGGCAGCACACTGCGACAGGGGGCAAGCTCGTGATGGACTGGGACTCGATGCACGCCAAGTTCCGGCAGGAGTCGAAGCAGCAGGCAGCCGCGGAACCGTTGCGACAGACGGCGTAGCCCGAGTCACGCTGCGCGCGCCGCTGCATCGCTGCGTTCGTAGAGCCACGCGCGCCCCGCCTTGCCGACTGCCGTCACCGACTGCGTCTGCCGCAGGCAGTACGCCATCTTCTGCGCCAGCCAGCGCGGGATGGCCAGTTCCCGCGCGATGTCGGCCGTCGTGAACCGGTCCGGCAGCGCCGCGGGGAGCAATTGCAGCAGGTCGGCCGTCGTCCGCAATTCGTGCCGCCCGACAACGTTCGCCAGCCGGCGGTCCTCCACGCGGAACTTCGGACCCCGTCCCCAACGCCGCTTCTTCGGCAGTCGGAACTCCTCCTGCTCCGTCAGCAACACGTGCAGCGTGAGCCGCGGGTGCGGGAAGACCTCCACGAAATGCACCAGCTCGGCAAACAGGTCATACACCGTCTCGTGCCGGGGGCTGCGGCGCGTGGACTGCACCGGCCCCCCTTTGCGCTTTCGCGTGATCAGGAGCTTGTGCGCGGCCAGCGGTTTGACGACCAGCACGTCGTGCCGCTCCAGCAGTTGCCGCACCTTGCGGCGGATGGCTGCCAGCGGCGCGGACTGCACTTCGATGAGCTGGCCCCCCGCAACGGCGTCAATGCGATAGCCGTCGATCGACACCTCGCGCCGCTCGTCTTCGGCCGCGTAGAGTTCCTTGAGCTGGCGGTGCAGCGTCGTTTCCATGACCGGCGTCGCTTCGCTGCCGCCGGGGAAGGGGTCCCCGGTCAATGCGGGCGGATTCTATCCGCGGGTGCAGAATGGGTCGAGACGGGTGTAATTTGCGGTGAATTCCGGC
Organism: uncultured Planctomycetaceae bacterium; assembly: GCA_964633565.1. Lineage (GTDB taxonomy): Bacteria > Planctomycetota > Planctomycetia > Planctomycetales > Planctomycetaceae > CAZWGW01. The sequence goes on along the minus strand of CAZWGW010001053.1, from coordinate 1,569 downwards.
GGCGTTCGTCCGTTCTGACACTACACGGAGAGGTTGCCTGCAGATCACCGCGAACCGTCGGAGATTTTCCATGACTGCATCCTGCCTGCTGTGGATCCTGGTTGCCGGCGCAAACCCCGAAACGCCGGGCGTCTCGGCAGCGCCGCCGGCCGTCGCTCCGGCCGCGCGGCAGTCGCGCGCCGCGAATCGATCACGACAGACGGCGGCCCGGCGACGGACGCGCTCCACCACCCCACAACTGGCCGGCGCAGGGGCCAACGCCGCCCGACTGATCGATCTGATCCAGACGACGGTCGCGCCGGACGAGTGGGAACCACCGGCGGCAATTGGTGTATTCGGTGGCGGCGGAAGTGGTGGTCCGGCCGGTGGAATCGGTGGTTCGCCCGGTACGAACGCCGCGGACCTGATCGAGCTGATCCAGACGACGATCGACCCGTTCTCGTGGGACGTCAACGGCGGCCCCGGTTCGATCCAGCCCTTCGCTCCCTGAACGGGCGCTCGCACGGATCTGGGTAGCCGTGGCGTTTGGCAAGTGACCCGTCGCTGCGATCGACGGGCTTCGCGCGGGAGGTTGCCGACTTTCGAGTTCGCTATACTCGTCCGTCATGTCCGACGTGACTCGCATTCTGAGCGCCATCCAGGAGGGAGATCCGCAGGCGGCGAATCAACTGCTGCCGTTGATCTACGACGAGTTGCGTCAACTGGCCCGCCAGCGACTCGCGAACGAGGCCCCGGGTCAGACGCTGCAGGCGACCGCCCTGGTGCATGAAGCTTACGTGCGGCTGGTCGACACGGACCAGCCGCAGGACTGGGACAGCCGGGGGCATTTCTTTTCGGCCGCTGCCGAGGCGATGCGGCGGATCATGATCGAAGCCGCGCGCCGCAAACGCTCGGAGAAACATGGCGGCGGACGGGAACGGGTCGAACTCAGTCTGGACGTTCCGGATGCAGGGCAGGATGCCGGCCGGGTGCTCGATCTGATCGCCCTCGACGACGCCTTGTCGAAGCTGGAGGCGGAGGATCCCCCGGCCGCGCAACTCGTGAAACTGCGGTACTTTGCCGGGCTGACGATCCCCGACGCAGCCCGCGTGCTGGGGGTTTCGCCGCGCAAGGCCGACCTGCTCTGGTCATTCGCCCGGACGTGGCTGTTCCGCGAACTGCACGACGAGGCCTGACGAGGCGGCGTGTCAGCAAAATCAAGAACTCTTTTGCGCGATGCCTCCACCGGCCTCGCATTAGTCCATGAGGGGTGCACATGGCACCCGGGTGATCCGATGCGTGAACGTGACATCTTCATCGAAGCCCTGCAGCAGCCCACGGTGTCGCGCGGCGCCTTTGTCGACGAGGCGTGCAACGGCGATGCAAACCTGCGAGAGCGGGTGCAGTCGCTGCTCAATCTGCAAAGCGAGGCGCGGTCGTTCCTCGAGCCGGCCCCCGTCGCGACGGTCCTGACCCACGAGGTCGCCGAGCGTCCCGGCACCGAAATCGGCCCCTACAAGCTGCTGCAGCAGATCGGCGAAGGGGGCTTCGGCGTCGTCTACATGGCCGAGCAGTCGCGCCCCGTCCGCC
>CAZWGW010001052.1:0-2492 GCA_964633565.1 uncultured Planctomycetaceae bacterium | reverse complement strand
TCATCGTGCATCGCGCCTACGAGCGGATGCTTCGCAGCGTGTATGGCGGCGCCGTTTTGGAGTCCGTCATCCCCGAGGCGTCGGCGTTCAAGGTCGCGTTGGCCCACCGGCAACCCGTAACGCACCACGCACGCCTCTCGCGGGCCACGCAGGTCATCTACGGTCTGGGGCAGGAATTGATGGTGCGCATGTCAGGCCGCGGGGCGCAACGGCGGATGGCATAGATGGCCACGACACGCTCCGCCCTGGAGGGGATCACCGGCAATCTGCAGGAATCGTTGGGCGTACGACGACAAGAGAGCCGGCCGCAGCTCAGCCCCGTGCCGCACGCGAAGGACGCCGGCCGGAGTCCCCTCCGCAACGTCGGCAAGGTTGACGTCAGCCTCGTCATGCCGGACCCCCAGCAGCCGCGCGTCGAGTTCTCGGATGAGGCGCTCGACCGCTTGGCCCAGAGCATCCGTGACAAGGGGCAGCTCAGCCCGATCCGCGTGCGCTGGTCGGACGAACTGACGCGGTGGATCATTGTGTCAGGGGAGCGCCGCTGGCGGGCGACGATGCGGGCGGGTCTCAAGACGATTGACTGCTGCTTCCACGAGGAGGAGATCTCCCGCTCCGAAGTCCTGGAACAGCAGCTCATCGAGAACCTGTTGCGGGAAGACCTCCAACCGATCGAGGAAGCCAAAGCGTTCGCGTCGCTACTGGAACTCAACGGCTGGACGGGCAAGCAGCTCGCCGAGGCGCTGCGGATCACGCCGTCCAAGGTGTCGCGCGCAATGGCCCTGCTGACGCTGCCGGCCGACATCCAGCGGCGGGTCGAGTCGGGGGACGTGCCGGCCCGTTCGGCCTACGAGATTTCCCGGCTGACCGACGTACGGCAGCAGCGGGAACTGGCCGATCAGGCGGCAGACAAACGTCTCACGCACTTGCGGGCGGCAAACGCCGTCCGGCAGCGCAAGGGGAGGGCGAAGCCCAAACCCCGCGGCACGCGCCAGACGTTTGTGACGCCCGAAGGGTGGAAAGTGCTGGTCACCGCGCAGCGCAAGGCGAACTACCACGAAGTCGAGCAGGCGTTGAGTTACGCGCTGGACGAGGTCCGGCACCGGATTCGGAACAACGTGCAGAACTTCTGACGACTGCTGTGACAGAGCGCCCCGGCTGCGCGAACTTGCCGTTCGTCCCCTCAAACCTGAGAATCGGGGCCGGTTCCCGGTTCGACCTCACCGACACATTCCCCAACCAACCGCACGCGGATGGGAGAGACCCCCTGGGCTCCGGAGGAGTTGGCGCTCGTGAGAGCCCTCACGCTTCAGGTGCGAATGCTCGCGCTCGAACAGGCCGCCCAAGGGTGGTTCGCTCACTCATCCAATTCGGCTAACGCCTCCCGGAGGGCGCTCGGACGGCTGGAGCGGGCGGGCCTCGTGGAACGTCGGACGCTGGAGGCGCATCCGTTCCTGCCGATGCAGCGGCCGTTGTTCGCCTGGAAAGTCGGAGACCCGCCCCCACGCAGTGACCAGTGGGACGCGATTGCGGCCCGGTCGCAGGAGCGCTGGACCGAGCCGCACGTCGCCGTCGAAGTCTGGCTGGCCACAAAACGCGCCGCGCACGCATTCGGCGCGTTCGTCGATGCACGGCGTGCCCGGCACTCCGAAGCGACCCACGACCTGCACCTGTCCCAGATGTTTCTCCGATATCGACTGCGCAAGCCCCGGCTGGCCGAGCAATGGCTGGGAGAAGGGGCGTTCCCGAAGCTGGGGTTCGACATCCGCGGCATGAAGGACCCGGACGCCTTTCTGCTGGACGGCTCCGGCGCCGCGTACCGCATTGTCGAGTTCGGCGGCAGCTATGACGCCGACCATTTGCAGGCCTTTCACGCGCACTGTTCGGGGCAGGCCGCGGAGAAGCTGGCCCGCCATATCGCCGCCCGGCAGATTGCTTCACGACCAATTGGCGTCCGTGCAAAGAGCAGGCCGCCAAACGGCGCCCCGCACAACGATGTCGGACCGGCCGGCGCTCAGCAGCCCGCGCTTCTACATCAACCGTCATTGCGGCTTATCAGTTTGTATGCCCGCGGAGGGACCGATTACGAACTATGGTGAGAACCTTGCCAGCGGCCGACCGCGCGATCCTGGAGCATGTCGCCCGCTATCGGCTGACGACACCCGCCATCCTCGCGCCGACGGGGCTCCTGCCGGATGCCGAGATTGCCACCGCCCGGCAGACGCTTGAGCGCCTGACCGCCGACGGCTGGCTTGTCGCCAGCGAACTCATCCCCGAGTCCCCCGGACAGGTCTGCTACCAGCTCACCGCACGCGCGGCCGAGCAGCTTGGACATGACACGGAGTTCGCCGAGCCGCTGGCGCATGACGCGCGAATCGAGTCCTTTGCCGTGGCCACGTTCTGCTGCTGCGGCGACGTTTTCCGGCAACTGTTCACGAAGGCCGAATTTCGCGAGAAGTTTCGGGAATTGTGGTTTCCGGGGCAGCCGGTGCTGA
>CAZWGW010001051.1:0-2493 GCA_964633565.1 uncultured Planctomycetaceae bacterium | reverse complement strand
GCGGCGGGAACGCCGCACGGCTGACGTGTTTATCGGAGCAGGACACGGGGTAGCCGAATTCGCGTAGAATTCGGGCGGTGCATGTGCCGGCGACGCCCGAGCGCGAATTCAAGGTGCGCACGGAATCCCGTGAAGAAGAGATTCCCATGCCGCTTACCATCAACGGACTGGTCACCGGCATCGACACCGACAAGATCCTCACCGGCCTGCTCGAGATCCAGCAGCAGCGGATCGACCTGCTGAACGTGCAGAAGCAGAAGGTCGTCGCTCAGCAGACCGCCTTCAGCGGCATCGAGGCCAGCCTGCTCTCCTTGCGGTCATCGCTCGGGCGCCTCGCCCGGTCGCAGGACAATGTGCTGCAGTCCCGGATTGCGACGGTCAGCGACGAAGCGGCGCTGACCGCGGCCGCTTCCAGCAAGGCGACGCCGGGCGTCTATCAGATCCGCGTCAACTCGCTCGCGCAGAGCCACCAGGTCGCCGCGCAGGGACTGACCGACCCCGACGCCCGCATTACCCACGGGACGCTCACGCTCCAGGTCGGCAGCCTGCCGCCGACGGAAATCACGATCGACGACACGAACGACACGCTGCAGGCGCTCGCCGATGCCATCAATGCGGCTGACGCCGACGTCTCCGCCTCGGTCATCAACGATGGAACCGGCGGCGGGACTCCGTACCGCCTGCTCCTGACGTCGAGCCGCACCGGCGCGGAGCACACGATTTCGATCACGAACGGCCTCGCGGATTCATCCGTTTCCGCGACGAAGCCGGTGTTTGACCTCGACAACCCGGTCCAGGCCGCGGCCGACGCGGTGATCGCGCTCGGCAGCGGCGCGGGCGCGATTACCGTGCAGTCGGCAACAAACCAGGTCTCCAGTTTCCTGGAGGGCGTCACGCTCAATCTCACCGCGGCGGACCCGGACAAGCCGATCACGCTCACCGTCGCTGCCGATACGGAAGCCGCCAGATCGGCGATTCAGGAATTCGTGGTTGCGTTCAACGACTTCTCACAACAGGTCGACGAACAGGTCCGCTACGACGCTGCGACAGGCACGGCGGGGCTGCTGCAGGGCAACCGGGCCGCCATCGACCTGCAGGACCAGGTCCGCCGGACGCTGCTCGACGTCGTTCCGGGTCTCGGGGCCAGCGTGAATCGCCTGACGGCCATCGGTCTCAGCGTCACCAATCAGGGGACGTTGTCGCTCGACACCGCGCGGCTGGACGAGGTGCTGTCCGGCGCCGATCCCGATATCTCATCAGATGATGTGCTGCGGTTGTTCGCCCTCGCCGGGGACTCGACCAACCCCATCATCCAGTTCGTTCTGGGAAGTTCTCGCACGCAGGCCGGCGGCGCACCCTACCAGGTCGACATTACACAGGCCGCGGAACGGGCCTCCCTCCTCGCCACGAACTCTCTGGCGGCGTCCACCGTGATCGACGGCACCAATAATACGATCGGCCTGATCATCGACGGCGCCGCATCGTCCACGCTCACACTCACAGCCGGGACGTACACACCCACAGAACTCGCAGCGCACCTGGAAGAAGTCATCAACGCGGACGACCAGCTTTCGGGCCGCACAGTCGCCATCACGGTCGCGGGGAATCAACTGCAGATTACTTCCAACTCCTACGGGAGTTCCTCCGAAGTCACGATCGGGGCCGGGACCGCGCTGGCCGTGCTGGGACTGACCGGCACCGAATCGGATACGGGCGTTGACGTTGCCGGTTCGTTCATTGTGGACGGCGTCACGGAACCGGCCTCGGGCCGCGGCCGCATTCTCACGGGAGACGTCAACAACGAGCACACGGCCGACCTCGCCGTACGCGTCACGCTGACGTCCGCGCAACTCCAAACCGGTCCCGAGGCAGATTTGACCGTCACACGCGGTCTCGCGTCCCGCCTCGACCAGTTGCTCGGGTCTCTGCTCGACCCGGTCTCCGGCCGGCTCAAATTCGTGAAGGACGAATTTGAGACGCGTGCCGCTGATCTCCAGAAGTCGATCGACCGGCAGAATGCGTTGTTTGAATCGCAGCGTCAGCGGTTGCTCGAGCAGTTCCAGGCGCTGGAGACGGCCGTCCAGCAGTTGCAGTCGACCAGCGCGTTCATCGGCTCACAACTCGCGTCGCTGGGGGCCCTGAGGCCGACAGGAAGTTCGGCCTGACCGACGATCATGAAGAGCACCCCGCCACAGACGGAAATCGGCAATATGCACGACATCTCTCCATTGCAGGCTTATCGACAGCAGGCCGCCCAATCATGGACCCGGATCGATCTCCTGCTGGCCCTGTACGACGCCGGGATCCAGGCGCTCGAGGCGGGCGCTGTCGCCCTTCGCGCCGGCGATGAGCGCGCCGCGCGGCGCCAGCGTTCGCGGACACAGCGTGTCCTCATCGAAGTCCTCGACGGCCTGAACCCGGAATTTCCGGAAACGACCGATCGCATCCGGCAACTGGCCCTCTGTGTCCTGTCTTGCGTGACCGGCGCCGATC
>CAZWGW010001050.1:0-2493 GCA_964633565.1 uncultured Planctomycetaceae bacterium | reverse complement strand
TGATGCCGCTCTTGCCGATGAGTCGATCCAGCGAGTCCCGGCTGCGCGTCTGTTCCTCCAGCAGCGCCAGCCGCTGATTGGCCAGGACAAACGACGTCAGGTCGGTAAACGTGCCGACTGCGCCGACGCTCTTCCCGTGTTCGTCAGTCAGCACTCGCACATTGCCGTGGATATACAGCTCCCGGCCGTCCCTGGAGAGAAACTTGCATTCCTGGTGGCAGATGCAGTCGGAGGGGGCCGGCGCCCCGAGCAGTTCCGCCAGCTTGCCGAAGCCTTTGCAGTTCGGCCCTTCCAGGATCCGGCACGGCTGCCCACGGACCTCCGCGGCCGAATAGCCGGTGATCCGCTCGGCCCCCTCGCTCCAGGCGACAAACCGCCCCTCGGCATCGACCGTGAAGACGCCGTCGGCCATCGCATCGACGACGGTGCTGAGGACGGTCGGGTCTTTGCGGAAATCGAGTTCCATGCGAGGAATGGTAGCAGGCGGCTGCGATCAAAGTAGTCCGGTCACTCCGTGACCGGAACCCCACGCAATCCGACCTGCTGTTGATGCCTGGCGGCCCAGTGGACCGCGTCACGGAGTGACGCGACTACATTGTTTGGGCGATGTACGATACGCAACACCGCGCCTTGAATCCGCTGATCGACGTGATGAACTCACCACTGCCGACCGTCCTCCTCGTACTCTGCGTGTTGGTCTCGACGCCAACTGCGGCGGACGACTGGCCGCACTGGCGCGGCCCGCAGTACAACGGCATCTCCCGCGAAACCGGCTGGCTCGATCTCTGGCCCGACCAGGGACCGCCGATTACCTGGCGGGCCAGAGCAGGCGTCGGTTTCTCGTCGTTTGCCGCGGCCGACGGTCGGCTCTTCACAATCGGCAACACGGACGACGCCGACACGGTCTGGTGTCTGAATGCAGAGACCGGCGAACTGATCTGGAAGCACGCATACCCGGCGCCGCTCGACCCGAATCTGTTCGAAGGGGGGCCGACGTCGACCCCCACGATTTCCGGGGATGCCGTGTACACGTTCAGCCGGCGCGGCGACGTGTTCTGTCTGGAGGCCGCAACGGGGGCGGTGCGCTGGTCGACCAACGTCGTCGATCAGACCGGCGTGCCGATCCCGGCCTGGGGCTTCGCCTCGTCGCCGCTGGTGACGGACCGCTTCGTCGTACTCAACGCCGGCGCAGCGGGAATGGCCCTCGACAAGAGGACGGGGAAAGTCGCCTGGCAGTCCGATCCCGAAGAGGGGGCATACGCCACGCCGGTCCCGTTCCTGTCAGAAGGGGGCCGCCTTGGTGCGCTCATCGTCTCCGCGACGACGCTCTCGGCCGTCAATGTAGATGACGGCAGCGAACGGTGGCAGTACCGCTGGCTGACCCGGTTCGGCGTCAACGCCGCCGATCCGCTCGTCGCTGGCGCGCGCGTGTTTATTTCGTCCGGTTACGGCAAAGGGGCAGCGCTCCTCGAGCCCGGGGCGGGGGAGCCGGACACTCACTGGAAGAGTCGCGAACTTCGCACGCAGATCAACCCCGCCGTCCTGATCGAGGGATATCTCTACGGCGTTCACGGCGACACAACCGACATTGCCGCACTGCGGTGTCTGGAACTGGCGACCGGCGCCGTCCAGTGGGAACACGAGGGGATCGGCTCCGGGTCAGTGTTCGCCGCAGATGGGAGACTGATTGTCCTCACGGAGAAAGGGGAGTTGCTGGTCGCCCGGGCATCTCCAGACCGATTTGCGCCGACGGCGCGTGCCGTGGTGCTCGAGGGCAAGTGCTGGACGGCTCCGGTCCTCGCCAATGGCCGGATCTACTGCCGCAACGCCGCCGGTGATATCGTGTGTGTCGATGTGCGTCCTGCGCCACCAGCCCCATAACACAGGGGTCGGGTCTCCACATTTCACTTTTGTCGGTATCTCGCTTCAATTGCTACGAACGCCACCAGTCGACAAGAGTGAAATGTGGAGACCCGACCCCGGCCTTGAGCGAGATTTCTGTATCCGATGAACCTCACCCGCCGCCAACTCCTCTCCACCGCTGCCGCGTCGACCCTTGCCTGGACCGCGGCCCCCTCCATCCGCGCCGCGAACAAGTCCGCGCAGCACCGCACGGCGCTGATCGGCTGTGGCTGGTGGGGCATGAATATTCTCACCGACGCGGTTGCGGCCGGCAAAACGAAGGTCGTAGCCCTCTGCGACGTCGATCAGAATCAGCTTGAAGTCTCCGCCGACGAACTGTCGTCGCAGACCGCCGACGCACCGAAACGCTACACCGACTATCGCGACCTGTTCGACAAGGAACAGATCGACGTCGCCATTATCGCCACGCCCGATCACTGGCACGCGCTGCAGACGATCGCCGCACTCCATGCCGGCGCGCACGTCTTTGTCGAAAAGCCGACCGGCCACACCATTGGTGAGAGCCGGGCCATGGTCCGCGCGGCCCGGGACGCTGGCCGGGTCGTCGAAGTCGGTCTGCACCGCCGGATC
>CAZWGW010001049.1:0-2496 GCA_964633565.1 uncultured Planctomycetaceae bacterium | reverse complement strand
TCCATTCCCTCGCTTGCGCTTCGGGCTAGTGTGATTTCTCGCAGGATTGCGCGATGCGCAACATCAAAGCCACGCGCTCGGGCGCGTCAGGAGACGATTGACGGCCACGCGTCGTTTGGTCCGCGGAGCCTCATCGCGCCGTCGCGATGCGCGCGATAAAGATCCGCGGCTGCGCCGTGTCTGAGAAGACGGGCGTCCACGTAGAGCGACCCGGACGCTTCAAGCGTCCGGGTCGCTCGGCGCGCTTGACATCCAACCCGCCACTCGCTCCAATACAAACGCTGACGCCGGGTGCAGCAAACACCCGGCGGCAGCTAACCACGGTCACCCTAGCTGGAGGGGACTATGGCTGCAGTGCATTTTACTCTGCCTGCCATCGCTGTGAAACCGGCCGCATTGCGGCGGCGCTTGCCGTCGCGGGTTCTTCCGCGGCCGGCCTATCCTCGACGACACCCCCCGGCGGACACGGTTCGCGCCTTGCGCCGCTGCGCGCACGGTGCGCCCGGACCGCCGAACTGGTCGTGGCGTCGGCCCCTGGGTGAGGCGTGGTCGCCGGGGAACCGCGCGGACGTGGCGTTCGCGCGGGGACCCGGTTTGGGGACGAAGGTCGGTTGTCATTGGTCCTTCGTCCTTAGTCCTTTGTCGATCAACCACCCACGCTCAACACCGAGAATGCCATGAACCCGAAACGCCGCGAGCGACTCGATGCCGATCCCCACTGCCATTACTGCCGGATTCCGCTGGATGACGACAATTCATCGCTCGACCACGTGGTGCCGCGGTCGCGCGGCGGCGCGCATCGCCCGGAGAACCTCGTGCTGGCCTGCCGCCGCTGCCAGGACGTGAAACAGGACATCCCGCTGGACTTCCTGATCGTGCGGCATCACACGCAGGGGGGCATGGCGCGCGTGTGGGACACGGAGCGGGAGAAGGACGCCGGGGGGCAGTGAGCCGGACGCTGCAAGCGTCCGGGCCACGGAATTGAAAGGCACAAGGTTTGCACCACTCCTCTCCGGGAAACCTCAGAATCCAGAGTGAGGTGTGCCATGTACGAGGGAACTGAACTTGAGGAGTACATGTCCGAGGTCCGCGCGCAGGTCTGTTCGCGCTGTATCGAACGGCCCCCCGGCGGCCCCCCCTGTGCTCCGCTGGGAAAACGCTGCGGGATCGAACTCGATCTCCCGCAACTGGTCGACGCCGTCCATCGCGTCCATTCAGACATCATGGAGCCGTACATCGACCATTTTCACGACGACGTCTGCATGCACTGCGCAAACCGCGGCACCGAGCAGTGCCCCTGCCCGCTGGAGTTTCTGCTGGTGCTGGCGGTCCAGGCGATTGAATCGGTGGACCAGCGCCGTGCGGAGCATGCGGCCGCAGCCGTGGCGGTGAGTTGAGATCGAAACCTCCTTCATGCCATTGGGAGAGAGCGCGGGTGAGGGGCGGTCCATCGCGGCCTCACTGTGCGTTCCGGCAGTCTGTGTGCGAGCACGCACACCGGAAACCGCTCTTTCGGGGGCGTCGATCTGACGCCGACGCCGCGCGTCGGCTGGTCCGGGGATCTGCATCCGCGGCTGTCGCGACGCGCGCGACACCAAGCCGCGGCTGTCTTGAACTACGGCTCACCCCTTGCGCCCCAGCACGAGTCCCATGATCGTTGACGGGAGCGCCAGCCAGAGCAGCCGCTCGGGAGGGCCGGTGGGAACCAGAACCGTGGTGTCCGCCAGCGGGACGACGACCCCCGCCAGGACCAGGTAGAGCGTCCCTCCCATCATGCCGGCGATGGCGCAGAGCAGCATCGACCTGGCCGCCTCGCGAACACGCTTCGCGGGAGCGCCCAGCCCGACGCCGATGCCGACCCCGGCGCCGATCACGAGCCATATCGCCGCGTGCAGCAGGATGAGCTGGTAGTCCGGGAGATGCGACTCATCGGAGGCCAGCCGCGAATCGAGCCACCGTTCGACGCGGACGGCCGATGGTCCGGCGGCCGCACCGAACATCCCGCCGAGCAACATGCCGCCGATCGTTCCGCGCCACACGGCGGCTGCCGAGCGACGAAACACTCCGAGAGCAAGGCCGAACAACGCACCCAGGATCGCTCCGGCCGAGCCGAGCCACAACGCCGTGTGTTTGTCGTGCACCACGCGCTGGCCGGCGATCATCCGGGCCTGATCGTCCGCGCCCGGAACATTTCCGCCGCCCAGCCCCGTCAGTTCCGGCGGCAGATGAAACACGTCGGTCATGCGGCTGATGGCGAAGTGCGCCAGCACGGCCGCCAGCGCGCCAACCACGGCGATGACGACGACGCGGGCGAACACCGTACCGCCGGAGACTGCGCCCGTCTGGCCGGCATCGTTTTGAGCAGCATTGGCATCAGTGGACATGGCTGCGACTCGCTGTGTTGATGGCTGCGCACCGGCGCGAAATGAGTCTCTTATGGCCCGGACGGCGCCGTCTCCGTTTCCCGCCCTGGCGGGCCTTCATGCCGGCGGACAG
>CAZWGW010001048.1:0-2498 GCA_964633565.1 uncultured Planctomycetaceae bacterium | reverse complement strand
CCCTGCGCAGCGACCGGCTGTGGATCGCTCGGGCGATGAGTTCCTTGCCGGTCCCCGTCTCGCCCGTGATCAGGACCGTCGAGTCCGTCGCTGCAACCTGTTCCACCTGCCGCAGCACCTTGTTCAGAGGCGGCGCGTTGCCGATGATCTCCTCGAAGTCATGCTCGGCCTTGATTTCCTCCTGCAGGTAGCGGTTCTGCTGCTGCAAGCGGGCCTGTTCCTGCTCGGCCAGCACGCGGTCGGTAATGTCGACGATCATCGTCCGCGTCCGCTTGCCATCCGGTTCCGGACGCGACCAGAACTGCACCCACACCGGCCGGCCGTCGTCCTTGCGGCGCAGCTCCAGTTCCATGAAGCCCCGCTCCTTGCCCTGCCGGATGTCGGCAAAGGCCCCGTGCACCCGCTCCTGCGCCACCTGGTTCGGTGCGACCAGCGACATCCCCAGAGTCCCGGGTACGTCTTCCGGTTTGAGACCCAGCAGATTCATCCCGGAGCGATTGACGTTGATGAACCGTGTTTCCGAATCCTCATAGACGTAGGCGATCGGCGCTTCATCGAACAACTCGCGAAACTGCCGCTCCGACGCCTCGAGTTTCTCCTCCATCCGCAGCCGCTCCAGTTCGGCTGTCGCACGCTCCGCGAAGATGCGAAAAATCCAGGCCCGCGTCGGTTCCTGCGGCATCGGTTGCACGTCCATCACCGCCAGATGGCCGAGCACGTCACCCGCGCGATCCAGCAGCGGCACCCCCAGGTAGCTCTCAATCCCGAGTTCCGCCAGCATCAGGTCGCCGGGAAACAGTCCCGCCACACCCCGCGGGTGGTGGCACAAACTCCCGCGAATCACATCCTCGCAGGGCGTTCCCGGCAGCTCATACTCGACATTGTCCGCAATGTGGTCGCGTGTCCAGAGCGCGAGGGTCCGCACGCTGTCACGCCCTTCGCGGAACTCCGCCACTAAGGCGTACTGGACGTTCATCGCGGCCGCCAGGTTTTTCACCAGAGTCTGAAAAAACTCTCCGCCGGTGGACCGCACAGTCCCCTCCAGGATCGCCTGCAGTACGCCGGCCTGCTCCTCGGGCACGTGAACGGGCATCGTGGCGCTGGCCCCACCGGCATTCAGCGTCTGTGGAAGTTCGCGAGTCATGCGTGTTGCCGAACGGGAAATGGTGATGCGGCGCGATCGCCAGCTTACCGCAACAGCCCACGAACCGCACGAGACGTGCGTCAGGTGGAAGCCACGATCCGTCGTGGCGGCAGGACTCGATTCGTGGCCACGAGGGGGAACGCCGCAGCCTGTACCGGATGTCGCGCGGCGGCTTATCTCATTGTGAGCCCTATGCTTATGAGTTGCTCCCAGGAATCCCCGAGCCCGCGGCACGGCGCTCGCAATGGCCGGATCGCGACACGCGAAGCCAACCGACGCTTCGCTGTCCCCGGACCCGTATCAGACACCTGATCCCGAGAACAACACATGCCCGCCACACTTGCTCTGCTGCCCGAGTGCTCCACGCACGCACACAATTCGCGCTCCGGCTCGACGCCGACCTCGTGTCTCTCGCACGGAGGTTCTTCTTTCCTGGATCGTCTCCGTCGCCGCGATGCCGATGCCTGCGAGGACTTCGTCCGCACTTATTCTCCGCGCATGCTGGCCGTCGCGCGGCGACTCACGCGGTGCGAACACGCCGCGGCAGACGCGGTGCAGGAGGCGCTGTTGTCCGCATTCAATTCATTGGACGCGTTCCACGGGCAGTCACAGCTCTGGACCTGGCTGTACCGGATTGTGGTGAACAGTTGTCTAATGCAACTCCGATCCAGCGGCCGCCGGCCAGCACTCTCGCTCGAAGCTCTGGGGTACGATTCCAACGGCCTGGACGGCGAGGGCAGCTCGATTCCCGATGCGTCCGCACCGCCTCTCGAACTGCTCGCTCGCGACGAACTCCGGGCGCAGGTGCGCGAGTGTATCCGGCAGCTCCCCACCAGCTACCGCACGATCCTGCAGCTTCGCGACATTGAGGAGTTCGATACGGAAGAGACGGCCGGCATTCTTGGCATCAGCCGCTCGGCAGTCAAAACACGTCTGCACCGGGCGCGGATTGCCCTCCGGATGCTCGTTGAACCGGCGTTGGTGGAGCAACGTTGTGAATCGGTCAAGATCGTCGACGCTTCGATGCAGTGATCGACGAGGCTCCCCGCGCGCTCACGAAGGATTGTGCAACGAGTGGCCCTGTCTCTCAATTTCCACGAATTCAGCGAACGATCGGGGGACGGTTGGCCGGGTTCCCAGGCAGAGACTTCGAAGGAAACTGAAGTTGGCATTCGATTCCGATGGCTGGTTGACCGGTCAACGTGTAAACCTCAATCTCCATGAGCGACACATCGTGACAACACCGGCCGCAGGTCGGAATCTGATTATCGTGGTCGACCGGATGAGTTGCGGAAGCCACATTGCATCACGACCAGGTCATCGCAAAGAGTCATGCCAGCAAACCGCAGATTCG
>CAZWGW010001047.1:0-2499 GCA_964633565.1 uncultured Planctomycetaceae bacterium | reverse complement strand
CGCCCACCAGCATTGTTCACCTGGGGTTTTTGGACGCCTCCAATGTGCCGATTCCCGGCGGCGGCGCAATGTGCGCTGGCCGAAATGCGACCACTGTTTCCGGTCCGGATCAGGTCACCGGATTTGCGTGGATGACCTGTGGCGAGCATACTGATGCCCGCTCTGTGCCGGCGTGGCGCCGCGCACTTTTCCCGGAGGCATTGGTGGGCACGATTCGCGCATTCGCAGCAGCTGTGATTCTTTCGGTGTGTGTCGCGGGTACGGTGGCCGCGCAGGCCGTCGCAGCCGTCACGGGGCCACGGGAAAAGGCTGCCGAACCAGGAGCCAAGGGCGTGCCCGCTCCCGACTTTGCCGTCGCGGCCGCGACGCGTGCGCGCGTCGTGATCGCCGGGATCACTGCGGCGCAGACCAGCGACCAGCGTCGGAGCGTGGATGCCGCGCTGGCGAAGCTCGTCGCCGCGCTCGAGCTCGTCGGCGATGGCGCAAAGTTCAGGGCGGCGATCGAGACCGGCTACGAACCCGCGCGCAAGGAGATGATCGCGCACGTCGCCGGCGAGGCGCACGAACGCGCGGTGGAATCGACCGAAGTCTCGTTCACTGAGCCCGCGTCGCCGCTCGTGTTCGTCTTTGGTGGATCGTACTTCACCGGTGGCGGCAAGCGCGGCGGGTCGCTCACGGTCGGCTCGAACGTACTCGGCAAGGTGGCCGGGGCGGTCTTCGACGCGATCGGGTCCGACGGTCTCAAGTCGTATTTCGCGAAGAACGTCGCGATCGGCACAGGCGTGCCGCTGTCGTCGAACACGAAGTTCACGCTGGTCGCCGAGTTCGGGCTCGGCAACTATCCCGTGAAAGGCGGGAGGATCAGGATGTCGCCGTCGATCCTGCTCGAGCAGCTGGACAAGAAGGATGTGCGCCTGCCGACCAGCCGCTCCGCGGATACGACGTCCAAGACGTGGACGTCGCCGGCGTTCGGCTTTGCGTTCACGCGGCAGGTCAAGGATCCGGTCTGGATTGCGACGGTGGCTGTGCGGGTGCCGCAGTACTACCCGGGGAGCCCGGCCGACGCGCTCGGCGCGATGTTCTCGGACAAGCGGAACGACTTCGTGGGGGACGGGACTGCGGCCCTGGTGCTGGGGTTTGCGTGGAGGTTCAGGCCGTAGTTCAGGTTGAGCAAAGGCGCGCGCCTTATCGAAGGGGCCAGTCAACTCCATCAGGTACGCCACGCCGTATGGTTAACCCGAGGACGAGGAACTTGGTCTTCACGTTGGAGCCATCTATATAGAAGCGGGCAGTCTGCTGTGACGAAATGGCCCTTGAGATGCCGATGGCCCTGCCGTTTACCGCGACGCCGCACCGGCCATCGGGAAAGAGCTGGATCCGCACGTGAAAGGGCGCACCGCGACGCATCTCGGGTGGTGCCAGCACCTCGCGACCCTCGCCGACGTATTTCGACTCCGATGGGCTGTCGTCCCCCGTCGGATACTGGAACTTGCACCACTGCTGACCTGACATTCCCGGACCGTATCCCGAGCGGTGATCCCACGCCGCCAGTGCCGCAGAGTCGCCGCCGGATCGCAGGCCGATCCGAATGATCTGGGATGTGGAGCCGGTGCGCGGCGTGGAGAGGTCAAAGTCTGCGGCCAGACCCCCGTCGATAGCCCACTCGGCCGCCGTGTAGGCGCCACTGAAATAGATGCCGTCGCCGTTTGTCGAGAACGCCCGTTTCCCCGGCACGACGACGACCTCCGGGCCCGGCACGCCGAACCCACGCCAGCGCTGCAGCCAGTCTTGCGTCCATCGTTCATCGAGCAGCACTGAATCCATGCGCGCGCGCGCGGTGAGCCGCACCGTATCACGAATAAGACCGTCAGATGCGACCAGCGTCAGCGGACCCGGGGTGCGTGCCACGAGAATGCCGCTTCCCGAGACAGTTGCATCACCCTGCGCGACTGACCACGAGACCCCGGCGGGGCGCGACCCGCTTCCGTCACCTGTCTCCTGAACGGCGCGAAGAACATGCGGTACTCCGGCAACGGGCGGCCCCGCCGAAACGAGCCGGAACCTTGCCGGTGTCTGTGGCCGACTCACGCTCACGACAGAAACGCCGGCCTGAACCCCTGATGGCAGGCCGACAACTTCAACTCTGCGTGCCTGATCGGGACGTGCCAGGGGGGCGATGGTGAAGGTCGGCGAGCGGTCGCTCGATGCGCAGACGATAAACCCGCCGAGCGGGTCGATGCTCAGCGTGGGACCCAGGCAGGCCGCTACGATGCTGACAGAATCGCGCGCGAGGTCCCACACCAGCAACTGCGACTGTGACCCGACATTGGACTGACCGAAGTAGACGGTGTGTGCCGTCGGCCACGCGAGAGATGACACCGAGATATCGGGCGCAATCGTCCGGCAACGAGGCTCTTGGTCGGCGAGCCAGAGCGCGCAGACTTCTGCCGTTTTGTTGCGCCCGTCGCGACTGGTGTACGCCACGCCAGCACCGTCACC
>CAZWGW010001046.1:0-2504 GCA_964633565.1 uncultured Planctomycetaceae bacterium | reverse complement strand
CTCGACTTCGCCGCCGAAATCGGCGTGTCCCGGCGTGTCGATAATATTGATCTTCACGCCGCCGTACTGCAGCGCGATGTTCTTCGCCAGGATCGTGATCCCCCGCTCCCGTTCCAAATCGTTGGAGTCGAGGATGCACTCCCCCGACAATTGCGAATCCCGGAACAGCCCGCTCTGGCGCAGCAGGGCGTCGACCAGCGTCGTCTTGCCGTGGTCGACGTGGGCGATGATGGCGATATTGCGGATGTCCTGGCGTCGCATGTCGTGGATCGCAGTCTGGAGGGAGTTCGGTTGGTACGCTCGGCGAACATCGCCATGGTGGTCCTTGCGGAACGGAATCGCTCTTCCGCAAAGGAGTTATGTCGCCGTAGAGGACGCACCTTCCGTCCTGGAGAACGGGAATTGCGTCTGGTAAGGCCGCTTCGTCGTAGTTTTCCGCTCGCGGAGCGAGCGGACTACATTTATTCACGCGGCCGCGGCGGACGCCTTAAGCAGCATGGTCTCGAACCTCTATCCTAGCGCAAGTCGCGATCCGGGTCAAATACAGTTCGGTAACACGGTAACGAAGTCTCTTCGAACATCTCGTCAACGGTTTCCTCCAGCACCGCGCTGCCCAACCTGCCCAGTTTGTGGCACTGCGAATGCCAACAGCGCTCCCCGCATCTCCCCCGCCGTTGCATACCTCCGCTTCGGTTCGGCCTCCAGCGACCGCTCGATCACCTGCCACAACGCTGCGGGGACATCGGCCGGTCGCGCGGTCCCCGAAGCCCCGGGCGCCGTGTGCCCGGGCGTTTGACCCGTCAGATAAAAGTACAGCGTCGCACCCGCCGCGTAGATGTCGGCGGCCGGTTTCACATAGCGGCTGCCGTGCAACTGCTCCCACGGCATGAATGCCGGCGTGCCGCGGATCTCGTTGTCGGCCGTGAGCTGGCTCAGCCCCGCCAGCTCGAAGTTCTTCGCCAGACCGAAGTCCGCCAGTTTTGCGCTGAGTTTCGAGCCGCTCTTTGTGACCAGGATGTTCCGCGGCTTCACGTCGCGGTGCACCAGTTTCCGCTGGTGGGCGAAGTCGAGCGCCTCCAGCACCTGGCAAACGATGCCGCAATAGACCTGAACCTGCTTCGCACGCGGCAGGGGCTTGAGCAGCGGCTCGACCTCGACCGTCTCGACGAATTCCATCACGAGAAACACCTGCCCGGCATGTTCGCCCGACTCGATGAACCGCACGATCCGCGGATGCACGAGCTGCGACTGCACCTCCACCTCGCGCAGGAACAACTGTACCTGCCTGTGCGCCGCGCCGGGGGCCGGAACGATCGTCTTGATGGCGACCCGTTCGCCGGTCGACTTGCGCTGCGCGTCGTAGACGACCCCCATCCCCCCCTTGCCGATCTCGCGGACGATCGTGTAGCCGGGAATGTCGAGCATGCCGCCGGCCGGCCGCGCGTCGTCGTCCGTCCCGCCAGCGATGACGGTGGCCGCAGACGGCGACCAGCTCTGACGGCGCAGGACCGTCTCGGCCCGGTCGGGCGCGGCAGAAATCGTGACCGACAGCCGCGACATGCCGACCTTGATCACATCCCCCGATTGCAGGAACGATCGGCTGACGGCGCTGCCGTTGACCAGTGTCCCCTGCCGGCTCCCGA
The DNA here is from genome assembly GCA_964633565.1 of uncultured Planctomycetaceae bacterium. Taxonomy (GTDB): domain Bacteria; phylum Planctomycetota; class Planctomycetia; order Planctomycetales; family Planctomycetaceae; genus CAZWGW01. The sequence continues at coordinate 861 of CAZWGW010001046.1, read as the reverse complement.
GGTCCTGAATGACGCAGCCCCGTTCGTTCACTTCGAGCCGGCAATGCTCCAGACTGGCGACCAGATCATGCAGGAGGGCCAACTGCGCGTGTGGCGCGCGGCCGATCAGATAGGGGCCGGGCCGGTCCCAGGTGACGACGCTGCCGACGTGCGGCCCATCGAGGACTTGCACGCGCACGGCAATGGAATCACGGGGCCCTACTCCGGCCGCCATGCATGGATCCTCGCGACCTGTTCGTCCGTCAGTGCCATATCATACAGGCGCACGTCGTCGATCAATCCGGGATATCCGAGGCCGATCCAGAATTGGGCATCGACGGGAACGCGTACGATCGATTCCGGCGGAGGGCTGCCGGCGCCCCGCGCCTGCCTTGTGGCATTGTGCCTGGAGAGGTCCGACTGTTTGGCCGGCGTACCGTCGAGGAACAGGGCGACCCGGACACCGTCGAAACGGACCGCGACATGATGCCAGTCACTGCCAGAAACGGGCGTTCCGGCACCGATGGTCACCGGAGCCGAGGCACCCACGTCCACGGTGATCGAAAAGCCCCACTGCCGGTCTTGTCGCCAGACCTGCCATGCGCCGCTATTTGGGGTCCATTGCCCCAAAATGCGACTGTTTTTCGTTTCTTCGTTACCGCCCCATTGCTCCCAGCAGCAGAGCGTGAACGGGCCGGGTGTCCGGAACTTGCGCGCATCCGGACAACGAATGCCGGCGGTACCGCCCGGCAGCGATGCGGCCATGCCCACGATTCCAGGCGCCGCCATGACGCTGCCAACTGGCTCGCCATTCACTGGTTCCCGTTTCGTCGCTCGTCTTCTCGCCGCGGATGACTTCCACAAGCTGCATCCGGTCGACCG
>CAZWGW010001045.1:0-2507 GCA_964633565.1 uncultured Planctomycetaceae bacterium | reverse complement strand
AGGTTCTGCTCGTTGGACCGCACGACGACGCCCGGCGGAAACGCCAGGCCGACGTCATTGTAGTAGATATTGCTGTCCGCCCGGCTGATGTTCCCCAGCCAGGTGTAACTGTACCCGACGCGGAGGCTGACGAACTCGTTCAGATGCACCTTGGCGTACAGTTGCAGGTCAAAGATCGTCGAGAAGATGTCCCGCGTGATGTTCGTCGTGACCACGCCGTCGTCCTGGACGGGGGGAAACGGCGAATCGCGCAGGTCTTCCGTGCGGACGGTCGCCTCGTAGTGGTTCACACCCAGCGCGAGTTTCGGTTCGACACCCAGCGTGAAGTGCTGGTGCACGAACTCCGATCGCAGGCCGGTCTGCACGCCGTACGTGTTGTTGTCGACCCAGGAGTCGATCTTGCGAACGAGCGGATCGAGCAGGATGCTCCCGGGCGCGACGCCGGAGATGTTGCTGAAAGCCCCTCGCTGCAGGAGGATTTCGTCGTAATCGGTGTGACGAAACCCGAGGATGGGCAGGATCCGCAGTCCGAGCCGCGGATTGCGGTAGTTGTAGTAGAAGTTCGCCTCCGCACTGAAGACCTGGGCCGTGAAGGGCGCGCGGAACGAGTCGTCGTAGAAGATGACGGCATTGCCGGGCGCGCCATTGTTGCGGAGGCTGGTGACGATCACGTCCACATCCTGCAACGGGAGCGAAGCCGGAATCTCATCTGTGGAGATCACGTCGGTCGTTTTCTCCGTCCCCCAGAAAGACGCTTCGAACGAGCCCATCCGGAACGGGATGCCGAACGTACCGCGGATCCCGTTGATGTTGTCAAAATCGACGCTGCTCACGTCCAGCACGCGGGCAATGGCGGTCTGGCCCGGCAAGGGCGCCGCGAACACTTCGAACGGCTCGCGCGGATCGGGAACGGCAGCCAGCGGGCCGCCCAGCAGGGTTCGGCCGGGGTTGTCGATGAACGTATGGGTGTATTCCAGCCGGAACCACATCCCGTGACTGGTGCTGTTCAGCGCATCGTGCAGGCGGGAATCCGTGTCCCAGCCAAACCCGCGATCGGCGGGGAGCAATTCATTGACGATGCGCGGATCGACATCCGGCGGACAATACTCCTCGGCGGAAGCATGTTCACCGAACGCGGACATCCAACCGGCCGGGGGAAGGGTCCACCCGGTTGGTTCACCGTAGGCCTGATACGCTCCGCCGGCAGGCGCGGCGTACTGACCAAAGGCGTTCCCCGTGGTCAGCGCCGTCCAGGCCACCAGCAGGCACAATTTCACTCGACCCAACATAGCGAACCTCTCGCCAGTTGCGCGCTCTCGCGCGGTCGGCAACCCTGCCGCCGCCGCTGAGCGCATCATCCCATGCGGTATCGAAGGTATCGGCTGTGAGGGGATTGTCGGATTTGCCGGTTATGCGGATTGAGACAAAAAAACGGCCAATCGGCACCGATTGCCGGAGCCGGTCCACACAAGTCCGGGAAACTGCCGAGAATCCACAAACTGCGAGGGCTGAAGTACCCTTGGTACACCGATTCGAACTGCTGTGCCGGATTGGTTAAGATCTGTTCCTCCTCCGGTTGTTTGCCGACGTGTTGCACTCCAACGGATCGTCGCGTGGCCCAGTCTCAAGTTTCTGAAGGGACGTCGACCTCATTGATCGGGCGGGTCAAGCGGCGCGATGCCGACGCGTGGTCGGTAATGGCTCGCCTTTACGGCCCTCTCGTCTATGGGTGGGCGCGCCAATGCGGGTTGCAGGACCAGGATGCGGCCGACGTTGTGCAGGAGGTGTTCCAGTCTGTGGCCCGTGCGATCGACGGATTTGACCACGACGGAGACGGGAGCACGTTCCGCGGTTGGTTGTGGACGATTGCCCGGAACGCAGTCCGCCAGCAGGCGCGTCGGCGTGCGCGACAGCCCGAGGCACTTGGCGGGACTGACGCGAACAACCGGTGGCGCGAAGTCCCGGAGATCGCGGAAAATGCGACCGATCCGTCAGGAACCAACGTCCAGGCGATGCTGGCCCACCGCGCAATTCGCATTATTCAGCAGGAATTTGAGCCGCGCACGTGGGAGGCATTCTGGCGCACCACCGTCGACGGACAGTCCGCCGCTGAGATTGCCAACGAGTTAGGGATGACTCCGCAGGCAATTCGGCAGGCCAAGTATCGCGTGCTCTGTCGGCTGCGAGAGGTGCTCGGCTGAATCATCAGATCATTCCAGCAACGTTCTGCTGCGAGGCTGGGATTCAGAATGGCCGGGGACGGAGTGTCTTCGCCGGCAACCCTGCCTGGCGTCGATTGTTGCAAGTTCTTGTGGCTTAATCTATTGCGGCATTGGCCTGCGATTCTCGATTTTCGCGTGGCGCTCCCGCATTGTTCTGCCAGGCAGATGGGGACGCGATAACGAGGTCTCGCGAATCCCGTCATCTTGGTTGAGCCAGGACCTCATTTTACGCTTAGAACGGGAGGCACCGGTCTCACCTACCCCAATGACCCACTGTCCCCCGGG
>CAZWGW010001044.1:0-2508 GCA_964633565.1 uncultured Planctomycetaceae bacterium | reverse complement strand
GCGCGGCTACATCATCACGAATTACCACGTCGTGAAGGACGTGGAGTCGCTGCGGGTGACGACGTGCGACGGCGCCGGCTTCGACGCACGCGTCATCTCGTACGACAGCCGCGAGGACCTGGCGATCATCAAGATTGATTCGGACAAGCCGCTCCCGGTGATGCCCTTCGGGACCTCGTCCGACCTGATGCTGGGCGAGGACGTGCTGGCGATCGGAAATGCGTTCGGCTACGAGCATACGGTCACCCGGGGCATCATCAGCGCCCTCTCGCGGGATGTGGAAGTCGATGAGGAGCAGTCCTACCGCAATCTGATCCAGATCGACGCCGCCATCAACCCGGGGAACAGCGGGGGTCCGCTCCTGAACCGGGACGGCGACGTGATCGGAATCAACGTGGCGATCCGCGCCGGGGCCCAGCGGATCGGCTTCGCCATCCCGATCGACGACGCCCGCGTCGTGCTGGCCCGGTTGCTCAATATCGAGCGGCTCAACAGCACCACCCACGGGCTGGAACTGATTGACGAGAAACACGGCGCCGATCGCAAGCTGGTGGTCCGTGCGGCCAAGCCGGGCTCGCCGGCCGATGCGGCAGGGCTCAAGGCCGGAGACGTGATCGTCAAGGCGGGGGATGTGAACGTCGTCGACTCAGCCGACCTGGAACGGGCGTTTCTGGGAAGGTCGACCGGTGACAAGGTCGACGTGCAGGTGCAGCGCGACGGCAACCTCGAAACGCTGCCGATCGAAATCGCGACGCTCGGTCCGGAGCGTCGGGTCCCGGCCATCCGCGCCCTCCCGAACGACACGCCCCCTGCGCCGCCGGTGGCCGCCAGCGACGCGGTGGAAAAGACCTGGAGCCTGCTGGGGCTGAAACTGTCGAAGGTGCAGACCGGAGATCAGTCGCTCACGGGACAACCGTATCGCGGGGGGATGCTGGTCACCGACGTGCGGCCGCAGAGCCCCGCGCAGAAGAACGGCCTGCGGAACGGCGACGTGCTGGTCGGGCTGCACGTGTGGGAGACGGTCAGCAGCGAGAACATCACGTACGTCCTGAGTCACCCGCAGTTCTCGAACTTCAATCCGCTGAAGTTCTACGTGCTCCGCAACCGCGAGACGCTGTACGGCTTCTTCGACATCTCAGCGTCGACGGCGTCGCATTCGCAGTGACGCTGCGCGGTCGGGCCGGGTCTGCTAGGATGCTTCTGTCGGCGCTCCCGCGCGCCCTCTTCGGAGTTGTCCCCGACAGAAGTGCACCATGTCCGAGTCCGGCGGCGAATTCGCGCTCATCGACTGGATTCGCGCCCAGTCAAAAGCGGGCGTCGCAGTGCCGGTGGGAATCGGCGACGATGCGGCCCTCGTCCGCAAGGCTTCCGCGGCGGGGTGCCTCGTCACGACCGACCTGCTGATGGAGGGGGTGCATTTCGACCTTGGGACGACGGCCGTGCCGCTCGTCGGTCGCAAAGCACTGGCGGTGAACCTGAGCGATATCGCCGCGATGGCAGGGAAGCCGACGGCGGCGTTTATCAGCCTCGCGCTCCCGCGGCACGGCGGCCGATCGCTGGCCGAAGCGCTGTACGAGGGGATCTTTTCGCTGGCGGAGCGGTTTGAAGTGACGGTCGCGGGAGGGGACACGAATAGCTGGAACGGGCCGCTGGTGATCAGCGTCACAGTGCTGGGGGACGCTCCGGCGGGCGGGCCGGTGCTGCGGAGCGGTGCGCGGCCGGGAGACTGGATTCTGGTGACTGGCGCGCTGGGGGGGAGCCTGGCGGGGCGGCACCTTTCGTTTGTGCCGCGTGTTGAGGAGGCGCTGGCACTGCACGCCGCGGCCGACCTGCACTCGATGATTGACGTCAGCGACGGAGTGGCCTCCGACCTGCGGCACATTCTGCGGGAGAGCGGCGTCGGAGGGATCGTGCACGGTGGAAGTGTGCCGATCAACAATGATGTTGACGGCGCGCTCGCTCCCGATCGGCGGTTACACCGCGCACTGACCGACGGCGAAGACTTTGAGCTGCTGTTCACTGTCGATGTCGAATCGGCAAAGCAACTGCTGGCCGAGCCGCCGGAAGGCGTCCAGTTGTCACACATCGGCGAGATCACGGAAGGGTCCTCCTGTCTGCTCGAGACGCCTTCGGGCGATGTACAGCCGATGCCGACCGGAGGCTGGCAGCATGCCTTCGAGGACTGAACCGCAGGGGCGGATCACGACCGACGTTCTTGCGGCGGCGGACGTGCTGAAGCGGGGGGGGCTGGTGGCCTTTCCCACGGAGACCGTGTATGGGCTGGGGGCGAATGCACTCGATGTCGATGCCGTCGCCCGTGTGTTTGAAGCCAAGGGACGGCCCCGCTTCGACCCGCTGATCGTGCACGTGGCGGACCTGGCGGCGGCACGGCAGTTGGTGACGCGCTTCACGGACGTGGCGGAAAGGTTGGCGCACAAGTTCTGGCCCGGACCGCTGACGCTGGTGCTGCCGAAGCGGGACGTTGTGCCGGACCTGGTCACGGCCGGC
>CAZWGW010001043.1:0-2519 GCA_964633565.1 uncultured Planctomycetaceae bacterium | reverse complement strand
AAGGCGCTGGCCGTCTCGTACCGCCGGCTGCGATCCTTCTCCAGGGTCTTCATCACGATCCAGTCCAACTCGCCGCGCACCAGCTTCGTCAGTTTCGCCGGCTCCATCTGCCGCTGTGCCGAGATCGACGCGAGAGTATCGGTCGATTGCGCCAGGCGCGTGCTCGGCTTGGGCGGCTCCTGCTCCCGGACCATGCGGAGTATTTCGTTCAGCCCTGCGTCCTTCAGCCGGTTGTGGCTCAGCGGCGTACTGCCGGTCAGCAGTTCGTAGAGCAGCACGCCCAGGGAGTAGATGTCGCTGCGGGTATCGACGCCCAGGGCACTCATCTCCGCCTGCTCCGGGCTCATGTACAGCGGCGTCCCGATCATCTGTGCGAAGCCCGTGAACAGCGTCTTGTCCGTGAGCTGTCCACTCATCGCCTTGGCGACGCCGAAATCAATGACCTTGACGATCGGCCGGTCATCGTGCTGTGTGACCAGCACGTTGTTCGGTTTGATATCCCGGTGGATGATCCCCTTCTGATGCGCGTGCTGCACGGCGTGACAGACGGTGAGAAAGAGTTCGAGCCGCACCCGCGGCGTCAGTTGATGCCGATCGCAATACTCCGTAATCGGGACCCCCCGGACGAGTTCCATCACAAAGTACGGCCGGCCACTTTCCGTTGCGCCGGCATCCAGCACTCTGGCGATGTTCGGGTGGTCCATCAGGGCCAGCGCCTGCCGCTCGGCCTCAAAGCGGGCGATGACCTGACGCGTGTCCATCCCCGGCTTGATCACCTTGATCGCGACTTTGCGTTTCACCGGCGCAGTCTGCTCGGCCATGAACACGACGCCGAAGCCTCCCTCCCCGATCTGTTCCAGCAGTTTGTAGGGGCCGATGACCGTGCCGGGGGCTTCGGCGAGCGCGCGCTCCGGGATCGTGGCGACGAACGCAGGCGCCGGGGATTCCAGAAAGCTCTCGGCGTTCGCGTATGCGGCCAGCAGCGCGTCGACTTTCGCCCGCAGTTCGCGATCGTCGCCGCACTCGTCCCGCAGATACGCACTCCGCTCTGCCGCGCCACTGATTTCCAGCGCGGCGTCGAAGATCGATTTGACGGTTGGGCGAAGTTGTGTCATGGGATGCGACTCGAGGGCGCCTGAGAATCGCCGCATCTCTCAGTGCGACATCCAACGAAGAATTGTGCCACGCCGCTGGAATAAAATCAGGTGTCACCGGCTTCCGGACCACACAACTCCTGATGCAGCCATGCCTTGGCGTAAGCCCAGTCGCGGTTGGTCGTTCGTACGGAGATTCCGCGAGCAGCCGCCGCTTCTTCGATCGTCAATCCGGCAAAATAGCGGAGTTTCACGATCTCCGCGCAGTCCGGTTCCTCCTCCGCCAGTCGCTCCAGTGCCTCGTCCAGCGCCAACACCTCTTGCAATGGCTGATCGGCGGAGAGGGCCAATTGCTCCAGGTCGATCCGCCTCCAGTCCCCCCCATGCTTCAGACGCTGCTTGCGACGTGCGCTCTCGACCAGGATGCGCCGCATTGCCTCCGCGGCCGCCATGAAGAAATGCCCGCGGCTGTTCCAGTGCCGGGACTCTGGCGCGTCAACGAGCCGCAGATACGCCTCGTGAACAAGTGCCGTGGCCTGCAGCGTGTGATCGGGGGACTCACCCGCCATCCGCCGCGCGGCAAGTTTCCGCAGTTCGTCATACACCAGCGGCAGCAACTGCTCCGCGGCGGACGGGTCGCCGGCTTCGATCTCCTGCAGGATCTGGGTCACATCGCTCATGCCGCATTTGAGCATACGCGGCGCACCGACCCGAATCCAGACGGCCCTCGCCTCAAGGCGCTCCGCGCGAGGCTTCCTCCGCCAGTTCACGCAGGTATTCCACGGCGTAGATCCCGCTGGTGTGGCCGTCGCTGAAGTGGATCGCGTAGGCGTAATTGCCCACCGGTTTCATCCCCAGCACCCGCAACGGCTGGGCTTCCGCCGCCGAAAGGACCGGCAGCACGCCGGGCGGGGGGGGAGGCTCGTGGTCCTCCGCCTTGCACACGGCGCACGGGCAGCGCTCGCGGAGGAATGTCCACGGGATGCGGTGCGAGACGCCGTCGCTCCAAGCGATCAGCAGCGCCGGACCGTCGGATTTCAGGGAGACGGGAGTGGCAGAAGAGTCTGTGGCGCTCATTGTGGGAGAACCGTCGGAACGGGGGGGAGGCTGGCTGCAGAATAGCGGTTGGCGGGACGCAGGCAAGACGGTCAATGCGACACGCCGAGATAGGCCTTTCGAACTTCGTCGCTCTGGGTCAGTTCCGCGGCCGGGCCGTGCATCGCGATCTCGCCGGTCTCCAGCACGTATGCGTCGTGGGCCACCTTGAGTGCCATGTGGGCGTTCTGCTCGACGAGCAGGATCGTCGTCCCGAGGGAGTTGATCTCCAGGATGACCTGAAAGATCGTCTGCATGATCTGCGGGGCGAGCCCGAGCGACGGCTCATCGAGCAGCAGCAGCCGCGGTCCGGAGACGAGCGCGCGGGCG
>CAZWGW010001042.1:0-2524 GCA_964633565.1 uncultured Planctomycetaceae bacterium | reverse complement strand
GACTGGTACAACTTCATCGTCCAGCACAACCCGACGCCGCAGGGGTTCAAGACTGGAAAGGGGAACGCCTACGAGAACGACCTGCGGGATAAAACACACGGACGGATTTATCGCGTCGCATATCGTGGAGAGCAGAGAGCAGAGAGCAGAGAGCAGCGGAACAGCCAATCGCTCAATCTTCAAGTTGCGACTTCCGAGCAGCTTGTCGCCACGCTTGAATCGCCGACGATGCTCTGGCGAAAACAGGCACAGCGGCTGCTGGTAGCGCGTGGTGAAGCGGACGTTGTTCCGTCGTTGATCGCGCTGGTTCAGGACCAATCCACAGATTCCATCGGATTGAATGTCGGCGCGATCCACGCACTCTGGACGCTGAAGGGTCTCGGCGCGCTCGACAACGCCGAAGGGGAAGCATTCGACGCGGCGGTCGCGGCACTTAAGCATCCGTCGGCCGGCGTGCGGCGGAACGCGGTGCAGGTCCTGCCGTTCGAGACCGGGTCGCTCAAGGCGCTCCTGGATTCGGGAGTCGCCAATGACAAGGACGCCCAGGTCCGGCTGGCTTACCTGCTCGCACTGTCCGACATGCCCGATGGCGAGGGGGTCGGCACGGCGGTCGGCGGTGCGGCGATGGACGATGCCGTGACGCGAGACCGCTGGCTGCGCGACGCCGCCACCAGCGCCGCGGCCGTCCATGCGCTGCCGTTCTTTGAGCATCTTGTACGCGTGCACGAGGCTTCGAATCCGGCGGGCTCGAACGCCGATGCGGCGTATTGGCCGATCGTGCAGCGGGCCGCCGAACACGTCGCCCGTGGGCGGCCGTCCTCGGACGACGTCAACAAGCTCGTCGACCTGATGCGGCGCGGCGGCGGGCTGTTCTCGCAGTCGGTCCTGGCGGGTCTCGCTGCCGGCTGGCCCCGCAACCATTCGGTGACTCTGACGCCTGCGTCGGAGATGTCGCTGGTCGCCCTGCTCGAGATCGTGCCGGCCGGGTCGAAGGGGCAGCTCATCCGCCTGGCGTCGCTGTGGGGAAGCAAGGAACTGGAAAAACATGCCGGCGAGATTGGCGCCACGCTGCTCGCTTCCGCATCGGACACGAGTGCGTCGATCCGGGACCGCCTGGCCGCCGCCCGGCAACTCGTCGGCTTCCAGCCATCCGATGCGGCGGTCGTAACGAAAGTCCTGGCCCTGGTCACGGCGCAGGCGGCGCCGGAACTGGCGGAGGGGCTGATCGCGGCGCTCTCGCAAAGCACGGCCGACAATGTCGGGCGGGAACTGATCGCCCGGGTGCAATCGCTGACGCCGGCCGCGCGCGACGCCGCCTATCGCGCGCTGTTGTCACGTCCCGAGACCACGGCCGCGCTGCTCGATGCCGTTGCGGACGGCAAGGCGACGCTCACCGATCTCACGCTCGACCAGAAACAGGCGCTCAGCAATCACCCCAGCCGGCGCATCCGCGAGCGGGCGATCGCGATGCTGAAAACGGGGGGCGGTCTGCCCAATGTCGACCGCCAGAAAGTCCTGGAAGAACTCCTGCCGCTCGCCGAGCACAAGGGGGACGCCGCTCTGGGCAAGGAAGTCTTCAAGAAACAGTGCAGCAAGTGCCACGTCCACGGCACGGAAGGGACGCGGATCGGTCCCGACCTGACCGGCATGGCGGTCCATCCCAAGCATGAACTCCTGACGAACATCATCGACCCCAGCCGCAGCGTCGAGGGGAACTTCCGCGTGTACACCGTCGTCACGACGGACGGGATCGTGCTGAACGGCATGCTGGCGTCGGAGACGCGGACGTCGATCGAGCTGATCGACACCGAAGCCAAACGGCACGCCATACCCCGGGAGGACATCGAGGAACTCGTCGGCTCAACGAAATCGCTGATGCCCGAAGGGTTCGAAAAGCAGGTCACCCAGGACGACATCGCCAACCTGCTGGAGTTCCTGGCCCAGCGCGGCAAATATCTGCCGCTCGACCTGCGCAAGGTGGCGACGACGGTCAGCACCAAGGGGATGTTCTACAACGAAGAGGCCGAAGCCGAGCGGCTGATCTTCCCCGACTGGTCGCCCAAGACGTTCAAGGAAGTGCCGTTCGTGCTGGTCGACCCGCAGGGGGACCGCGTGGCGAACGCCGTGCTGCTGTACGGCCCGATCGGCACACTGACCCAGCGGATGCCGCGCTCGGTCACGCTGCCGTGCAATTCGCCTGCGAAGGCAGTCCATTTGCTGAGCGGTGTGAGCGGGTGGGGATATCCCTTCAGCGAAGAGGGCTCCGTGAGTGTGATCGTGCGACTGCACTACGCGGACGGCGAGACGGAGGACCACGAACTGAAGAACGGCGTCCACTTCGCGGACTACATCCGCCGGGTCGACGTGCCGGGGTCGGAGTTCGCGTTCCGCCTGCGCGGGCAGCAGATCCGCTACTTGTCGGTGCAGCCGCAACGGAGCGAGGTGATCAAGGAAGTCGAACTGGTGAAAGGTCCGGATCGGACGGCGCCGGTGGTGATGGCGGTGACGGTGGAGACGCAATAAG
>CAZWGW010001041.1:0-2529 GCA_964633565.1 uncultured Planctomycetaceae bacterium | reverse complement strand
GTTCGACCAGTGAGTCGTTCTGGCAGGACTTCCGAATGTGCCTGTTTGCCACAGCGACGGGAGACATGCTGTTCATGCTGACGCTGTACATGACAGTGGCCGTAACGCACAAGAAGTTGTCGTGGTTGTCGGATGAATCATCATTCGCGCACCCTGCGACCTGGCTGATTCCGGTGCTGGTCGGTCTCCTCCTCGCCACGAGTTTTGAACTGTGGGCAGTCTATGCCGCACGTCGCTGGGAATATGACACGATGCCGCTCGTTCCGATTCTCAAAGTAGGGATCACTCCCTTACTGCAAATGATTGTTATTCCCGTCGCCATCACCGCCGTGTGTCGTCGAATCAACACAATTCGCTGAGAACCAAGTAGCCCGTCGAACAAAGAGCTACCGCCACGGTGATTTGGTCTTTCAGCTTTGCAGGTGGGACGGAGCACTTGAGTGGGATTGGTTCGGGCAGAACCGCTGATCAGGCTCGTGGTCGGTCAATTGCCGGGTGCCGTGGGTTGCTATTCACCCGCTTCTTCGACAGCCAAACTCTCCTTTACGGACACCACATTCAGCGTCCCGGCAACGAAGTAGGCCACCCATTTCCCATCGGGGCTGAAAGTCACCCGATTGAGGCCGGGGTTCTTCTCGACCGGTTCACCAATGGTCGCCAGACGTTCATGCCGTTCGGTCGACCAAAGCTGACACTGTCCGTCATCGGACACGATGGCGACCATCTTCCCGTCCGGTGACATGTCGAAGCAGTTTAGCAGTCGACGCGGTGCGGACACTCTGGTCGTACCGATGTTCCCGATGTCGGGGCGGACGTCAATCAACGGTGGATCTTCCTTCTTCGGCGCGTGAGCGGCTGGATCGAATCCGATCAGGATGGGGGGCGAATAGGCCTTCCGCTCCAGGTCATACACATCCACCCGATCATAGGTGGCGATGAGCAGTTGCTTGCTGTCAGGGGAGAAACGGACGCCGTTGACGCCCTGCGCATCAATCACGTCGAAGTGCGTCGGCTCCTGCCGCTGGACATCGAAGATCTCGAACCCGAGATTCGGCCGGTTGTCACGATGCTTGTGGCGCCTGGCGACCAAGGCCATGAGCCGTCCGTCCGGTGAAATGCAGTTCATGCCGATCAGTTCGACCTGCTTGGGCTCAATCACCGAGACGGGGGCGCCGGAGTTCGCGTCCAGGACCACGAGGCTTCGCGTCGTGGCGACGATGCAGGCATTCGGCGAACTCGCCGTTCGCAAGTCCTCAAACTCCATGTGTTCGCCGTCAATCTTGGCCGGCCTGCGCCGCAGCTCGACATCCACGGACTTGATTTTGCCCTTGGGAACAACGCGCATGACGATCAAGGTCCCCGCGGGCCCACTCAGCGCCTTGAGTGCGGCGGGAATGTCCTTCCCCAGCATCGATTCTTCGCTGCCGCTGTCGATGATGCCGACCAATTCATCGCCCACGTGCAGCAATTCCGAGTCGGCAGCGGGGCTGCCGGGGGCCAGCGCGTCGATCAAGAGCTTTCCCGCGCGTTCCTTCAGGGTGACCCCGAGATGGCCCTTGGCCACTGTCCAGACCACGTTGCGCTCACCGCCATCGCGGGCATCGATGAATTTCGTCCGGTTCTCGCTGACGCCGAGCAACTGGGCTCCGTCCCCGGAGAACGCCATCGTGAAGGGCGCAAATTCGATGCTCCGGCTCACGTCGCCCGACGCGGGGTCGACGAACGTCAGTGGTCCAGACCGGACAGCGACGGCCAACAGGTCGCCCCGCGGTGAGAATGCGAGCTGATCCACCTCTTTCGGACCGCTGGGCGTAAAGAAGCGCACGGTGTTGTGCTGCGCGGTGGCGCGATCCGTTGCGACGAAACTGAACACAACGACTGCCGCCAGCGTGAGCCGATTCATGGCAACCCCGCAATCATTGACAGAGCTTGGAACTTCAGGCGAACGATCGTGGACAACATCATCCGCTTCATGGCGGACGTGTCAACTCCAGCGCGAGTGGGCATGTCGATGAGTAAGGCGAGATTCGTACCCAGCGAGGCCTGCCAGGCGCTGTGTCTCCTGCCCGGTGACAAGCGCGCCAACCCGTGATAAAGAATGCCCCGCACGTCAGCCGTTCTTTGTGCCCCGTCCTCAATCGGGTAGCCGCGTTTCACGGTCTGTCCGCTGGGCCCGTTCGCGCCGCGGAGAGACCGGTGGTGCTCTCAGGTTTTCCGAACCGGTTCGCAGGCTTCCCTCTCCCCTGCCCTGCATTGGCCGCGCCGCAGATTGTCTCGCTCGCTGGGGCAGTTTGCGGCCCGGCCGTGCGGCGGGGCTGCGTGTGTTTCACCAAGTGGGCGAGGAGAGGTCTCGATGACGACGTTGACACAAGCGAACCAGGAACTGTTTCGGCGCGGACCGGACGAGTGCTTTGATTCGCTCCCCGCCCTGGCCGACCACTGCCGCCAGCAGTGGGAGAGCTCGGCCGACTGCTGGGAACGGCCGGAGCAACTGCTGCTCACGCATGACCTGACGCTGGGGATCGGGGA
>CAZWGW010001040.1:0-2529 GCA_964633565.1 uncultured Planctomycetaceae bacterium | reverse complement strand
TCCGCCGCGTCGAACACACGACTGCCGCCGCGCCTCCGCAACAAGTTCGCCTACAGCCTCGAGAATACGATCCTGCATATCACATTCGACGACATGAACTCCGGCGGCGGCCCGCGTTCCGTGAAAGGGCCGACATACAATCCCTACGACGACCCCGGGACTCCGTGGGTTCCACACGAGGTCGGTTGGCAGGACCCGGTCACGGTCGAAGTGGAGCATCACTTCGCTCTGCTCCCCGGTCCCGGACGCTTCCTGTCGAAACTGCTCGTACGCGCCGACGGGCGGCCGGACACGGTCTCGCCGCGCATCTTTGAAGAGAACGGCGTCCACAAGACGGCCATCTTTGCTTCCGCCACGATGACGGTCGAAGGGTTGAAGTCAGTCCGCCCTTACCTCCAGCGCGACTGGTGACGCCGTATGCACGCGATCCGCACAATTCGAAGGGCGGCCGCGCGGCAATTAGCCGGTGCGATGCGCCGGGCGCGGTCTGTCCATCACGACCAGGAGGGGACAATCAGCATCCTCAGCGTGTTCGTGATGCTGGTGTTCACGATGCTGCTGATGCTGCTGTTCAACGTCGCGAAGCAGTTCGACGACAAGGTCCGGATGCAGAACGCCGCCGATGCCGCCGCCTACTCCGGCGGCTCGGTGCTGGCGCGAGGCATAAACGTCATCGCGTTCAGCAATCATCTGGAGGCGGATGTCTTCGCCGTCACCGCGTTTTTGCGCGAGGCGAAGGAGCGCAATGCCGAGAAGTACGTACCGGAAATCCTCGCGAAGTGGGTGGAGATGAGCAGCCGGTTCAGTGCGGCGCAATTTCCGAAGTTCCCGCCGCTCGCGCCGGCGATCGCCGCCAGGGTCCCGCTGGAGCAGCAGTTTGTTACGGCCTGGAGCGAAATGGCGGCCGCGGCGGCGGACAACGCGCTGCCGGTGTTCGAGTACATCCTCGGCACGCCCGAGACGGAGAACCCGCAGGCGAACGACCACCTGATCCCGATCTTTCAGCGGGCAGTTCTGCAAACGACGGCTACGCTCGCCAGCGACGTGACAAACGAACTGGCGCTGCGGCACGGCCTGCCGCAGAACGATCTGCAGAACCTGCAGCAGCAAATGCGGGACAATCCGGGTTTTGGCGCCGGGACGCGTGGTCCGCAGACGGGCGTCCTGTGGCGGCTGTCCGTCGAGCCGGTCGGCTGGACGGACGAATCGGACCCGATGACCCGTACGCTGCCGATCGTCGATCCGGACATGTACGACGGCGACTACAGCCGGCTGCCCCAGGCGGCGAACTATCTGGACGAGGCGCGCACGCGCCGGGCGAACCTGGCCCTGTCGTACCTGGACGATTGGATCCGGGACCGCGATCCGCGGCGCGGACTGGGGTTCGCCGACGAAGAGGCCCGCATGTCGCAGTTCATGGGGTTGTTCCGGACGGCGGCCTGCGCGCAGCTCGACAAGCTCTTAAACCAGGATTTTCCCAATACCAACGTCCCGATGATCCTGCGGAACTTCGACCAGCCTCCGGACCTGGAGTCGGCCTACATGTACGTCGCCGTCGTCTACCGGCGGCACGTCGAGACGATGGCGCCACGGTTCTTCCGCAACCCGCTCGATGCGACGACCGACGGGCAGACGTTCGCAGAAGTGTCGCTGTTCATTCCACAGCGGCGGCACGTGTGCTGTCCGTGGGGTTGGTGGCATGTCCGGATACTTCCCGACGGCTCGACGGAGCGCTATTGGGTCGAGAACATGGAGGGGTTGTCGCACGAGTGGAGCACATTCAACCAGAACTGGACGGCGAAACTCGTCCCGGCGACGGCGGAGGTCATCCCGGACATCCTGGCGTCCAATCCGGGCGGACCGGCAGTCGGCGTGCGCACGCCGACCGCCTTGCGGGGCCGATCGATGCGGGACTTTCATCCGATCAACACTCATTGAGGAGCACAGCGAGATTCGCACAATGGCAACAGCATTGCGTGCCAAGTCTCTGGATGATCTGAACCTGCAGTAGACGACTTTCCCATGCGCAGCAGAAACCCAGTTTTCGCCGCACAACGCCGCCGTTCCGGCCTCGCCCCGCTGGAACTGGTGCTCGCGCTGCCGATGTTCATGATGATCCTGGCGATGATGATCATCGTCGGCACGGCCGGGTCGTGGAAGGTGCGGACGCTCGCCAACTCGCGGCAGGCGGTGTTCCGTGCCGTTTACCCGCGGACGACAGACAACGACGTCAATCCGCAAAACTGGCCCGCCCCGGCGACGATGTCCGTCCGAGGCGCCAGTCCCTCGCCGTTCGACCGCGATCCCTTCGCCGGACATTACGTCGTGCGGGGACCGGTGATTTCCGATCCCAACACCGGCCGTATGCTGTACGTCAAGGACCTGACGCTCGACATGACGCGCGGGCTGCAGTCGGGCTATGCCGAGATCGACCGCGAATTGCCGCTCTGGTCGCAGTTGCCGTATCGCAATCACTATGTCCGCGACACTCAGGTGTTCGCGGGTGAACAGTGGCAACACGGCACGATG
>CAZWGW010001039.1:0-2530 GCA_964633565.1 uncultured Planctomycetaceae bacterium | reverse complement strand
CGTTCGCCCGCGTCGCCCGGTCGATGGCGATCAGGCAGCTTGCCAGGTCGGGGGCCAGGCAGCCGTTGTGGTACCAGTAGCCGTAGTCCTGGTGCCAGGCCCATGCGCCGCCCCCATGAGGCTCCTTCAGGATCAGCTTGTGGTGATAGTGGTACACCTCGCCGTCGAGGAGCTTTTCCATCGTGTCCACGACGCGGCGGCTGCGGGCGATCGCGCTGTACATGTCGTCGGACAGGTCATTGCGCAGCGCCAACGTTACCGGCAGCCCGGTGGCGTCTTTCCGACCGTACGTCGACGCTGCGAGTTCCGTGTCGGCGCGGGCAATGTCACCCAGCAGCCGCGTCTCCTCCGGACTCAACAGACTTCGCGCGACAATGAAGCCGTCGTCAGGAAACTGCCGGACTTCGCTGTCCGTGGCACGAAAGTAACTCATGGTTCCTCTCACTCCGGGCGATCCAATTCTATCCGCCCCGCGCCTGACCTTGCACCACGCCGCAGGCGTCTGCCAGAATGCATCAACGGACGTTGAAGTGACTGTCCGGAGGCATTGGATAGTACAAATGGGGCTTCCGATTCAAACCAGCCCGCCTTCCGCAGCGTACGGCAGCCTGATGGCCCGCCGCGACATGCTGCGCGTCGGGTCGCTGAGCCTGGCCGGCACGCTCCTGCCAGCCGCCTGGCCCATCCGTGCGTTGGCCGCCACCGCCCCGCGCAAGGTCGAATCGGTCATCTACCTCTGGATGGGGGGCGGCGTCACCCACATCGACTCGCTCGACCCCAAGCCCCAGGCCCCCGAGGAGGTCCGCGGCACGCTGTCCGCCATCGACACCGCCCTTCCCGGCGTGCAGTTTGCCCTGCCCTGCCCGAACCTGGCGCAGATCGCGAACGACCTCTGCGTCGTCCGCAGCTTCTCGCACGACAGCAACGACCACCTCCTCAGCCAGGTCTACACCCTCTCCGGCAAGAAGGTCGCGGCGAACCAGCTCTACTCGGAACCGAACATCGGTGCCGTCGTCTCGCGCGTCCTCGGCCCGCGAAACGGCCTGCCCGGCTACATCGCCGTCCCCGGCATCACGCGCCCCGGTCCCCCGCCGTACAACTTCTTCGTCGGCGGCTGGCTGGGCAACGAGCACGCCCCGTTCTGCGTCGGCGGCCGCCCCGAGCAACCCGATTTCACCGTCGGCGAAAAGTCGACCGATCCCTCGCCCCTCTGCCACGAGGACCTCAGCCCGAAGGAACTCACGTACCCGCACGAAGTGACCGTCGCCCGGCTGTCGAGCCGCGCGTCACTGAAATCCAGCCTCGACGAGGCCGCCGTTGCCGCAGAGGCGATCGCTGCGGGAAGAGCGGTGGACGGCAACTTCGACAGCGCCTTCCATCTGCTCACGTCGCCGACCGTGCGGCAGGCGTTCGATCTCTCTGCCGAGCCCGAGGCAATCCGTGATGCCTACGGCCGAACCAAGATCGGCGGCCGCTGCCTGCTGGCCCGGCGCCTCGTCGAAGCCGGCGCACGGTTCGTGATGGTCGATTACGGCTACGACCCCGACTACGGCAACCTGTGGGACATCCACAACGTCCCCGAGCAGAAGTTCCCGCACGTCTCGCAGATGTGCCAGCGCGGCTACCATGTCGCCGGCATCGACAAGGCCTTTGCCGCGCTCATCGCCGACCTCAAGCAGCGCGGCCGGCTCGACAGCACGCTGGTGGTCTACCTGACCGAGTTCGGCCGCACGCCGAAGATCAACTCCATGGGGGGCCGCGATCACTGGGGGATGTGCTGCTCGATGTTCTTCGCCGGCGGCGGCGTGCAGGCCGGCCAAGTGATCGGCGCCTCCGACGCCCAGGCCGCCTGGCCCATCACGGAGCCGTTCTCACCTGCCGACATTGCCGCCACGATCTATCACGCCATCGGCATCGATCCCGACTCGCGCCTCTACGACCGCGAGAACCGCCCACACCCCATCCTCGACCAGGGCGCGCCGATCCCGGGAGTCCTGTGAGCGGGAGTGAGGCCGGATTCGTTTCTTATTTTCCTGTCCGTGATTTTCCTGTCTGATTTTCTTTCGTTCGGTGCTGCTTCCGCAGTGATTGCGCGCCCACTACGATGACGACAGTGGAGCAACCCTCATGCGCTTCGTACCGACCGAAATCCCCGACGTGATCGTGATCGAACCGAAGGTCTTCGGCGACCCACGCGGCTTCTTCTGCGAAACCTACCACCGCCAGAAATACGCCGCTGCCGGCCTCGATGTCGCGTTCGTCCAGGACAACCACTCCCGCTCCAGCCAGGGCGTCCTCCGCGGGCTGCACTACCAGATCCGCCAGCCGCAGGGGAAGCTCCTCAGCGTGATGGCCGGCGAGATTTACGACGTGGCCGTCGACCTGCGCCGGAGTTCCGCCACTTTCGGCCGTTGGGTTGGCGAACATCTCTCGGCGGAGACGCACCGCATGATGTACGTCCCCCCGGGCTTTGCGCACGGCTTCCTCGTCCTCTCCGAAACCGCCGATGTCTGCTACACATGCACCGGCC
>CAZWGW010001038.1:0-2545 GCA_964633565.1 uncultured Planctomycetaceae bacterium | reverse complement strand
CGCCGTCCCAATCCCCTCACCCAGCCCCGCATTCCAGCCGCAGAAGTACATCGCCCGCGGCACACTCGACTCCATGATCGCGCGCCACGGGTCGACCGGCTGGCGGGCCTGCGCGCTCCCCAGCAGCAGGTCGGCCAACGTCGCCGGATATTCGTACTTCACGACGCGCGCCTCACTCAGGCCGAGTTGTGCCTGCAAGGCGTCGATCGCATCTTCCAGGTAACCGATCTCGTCAATCAATCCGTTCTCCCGCGCCTGATCTGCCGTGAAGATCCGCCCGGTCGCCAGCGCGCGAACCTGCGCCTCATCCAGGTCCTTGCGGCCGTCGACGATGACCTTCTGGAATCGCTGGAACGAGTCGTCCATGATTTCCTCCCACAGCACCCGCTCTTCGGGTGACAGTTCGCGGAAGGGACTCATCGAGTCCTTGAACGGTCCGGTCGTGAGCGGTTCGGCGCGGACCCCGAAGTCGCTGGCGAGCTTCGACACGTCATACCGCGGGATGATGACGCCGATCGAGCCGGTCCAGGTCGTCGGCTCGGCGTAGATCTTTCCCGCCGGTCCGGCCCCCATCGCCACGTAGTAACCCCCTGACGCTGCCATCCGCGACATCGACACGTAAATCGGCAGATCGGCCCGCCGATCGCGGAGCTGTTCCAGGCGGTGATAGATCTGATGGCTGTCGGCGACCAGTCCGCCCGGGCTGTCGATCAGCAGCACCAGCCCTTTCACGCTGTCGTCGCCCTCGATCTGCTCGATCGTGTCGAGGAACCGCTCCGTAAACGGCGGCATGATCGTGCCGCTGATCTCCAGGATCGCGATCTTGTTCTCCGCCGTCCTCTCCCCCGAATGAAAGCTCTCAATCGCGGGTGAACGTCCCGAAGTCTCGCCGCCCGCCGTCAGATACGACATCACGAGCTGCGAGAAATTGAGTGAGAGCGACAGGCCGAGCACAAGCAGGAGCAGGCGGATGATCCACCCGCGCGAAGGAGCCTGCTGAATCACAATCGTTTGCGGCGGGGGAGCATTCTGTGTGGAATGTGGCTGCTCAAACATGATCGTGTCAAACTGGGAAATTGGGGGTCAGTCTTCGGATCTTGCGGGGCGTAACGACGAATCCGCGCGGACCGGTGGAAACGACCACGATCGGCGGCACAACCGTCGAAATCGGACTCCTCCCGCAGTCGATAGTTCCTAAGCGCGATGGGCCGTAGCGGCTGTAGCGATTATCCGTCACGGCCCCCACCCATGCAATGACAGCTTCGGGCGCGAGGCAGGAGCCAATCCGTATGACCATTCGCCACCCACGTTCGCGAAAACGCAAGGCCCTGTTCGCCGGCGCGGCCGGGCTGCTGCTGGGCGTCCCCGCGTCGATTTCACAGATCCCGGTCGGCGGAGCCAACGCCGCGGATCCGGTTGCGCGTCGTCCGGACTCGATGCTGCAGGCGATCGTCGAGCGCGAAACTCAGTCGCTGGGCGTCACACCAGGGCGCGTGCAACCGGTTTCCGGGGAGATGCTGGTGCAGTATCAGCAGGCGGCGCCATCCGCGGGACAGTATCCGCAGGCGCAGCCGTATCCGCCGGCCGGAACCACCGGGGGCGGCCAGCCGACCGGCGGCACACAGAGCGAGGTCCAGCGCGAACTGCAGTTGCTCTACCAGCAGGACGGCCGCGAGATGCCGCAGATGGAGGTCCCGCAGTTCTCGAACGAAGCGCGGACGTACGCTCCGGTTTCGGGTCGGCGCTCGCGCCCGTGGGATATCCTGAACCCCGCACAGTGGAAGCGGAAACTCGAACAGAACCGGCGCCAGTCGCGACAGTCGCAGTCGCAACAGACCGAGCAATTCCAGAGCGGCGCGGCGGCCCCGCTGCCGCAGGTGCAGATGGCCGCCCCGCCGACGGTCCCCATGCCGACGCAGCAAAGGGCCGAGCAGCCGTTGCCCCGGGTGCAGCGCGTCTCGCCGGAGATCTTCGCGCCGGACCCGTCCGGGTTGCCGACACTCGGCGCCCCGACCGGGGAGCCACAGAATCCGTTCGCCGGCCAGCCCGGTCCGTTCCCCGGTCCGGTGGAATCGGCGCACCCTGCCGTGACCGAGGTCCCGTCCGGTATCCCGACCGAGTCGACGTCCGGGGCACCGCTGATGATCATCCTGCCCGAACCGGCAGCGGCTGCCGATGCGCCGCCTGCCGACAGCGAAACCTTCGCCGAACCGCAACCGGCGCCGCAGTTTGACGCTCCATACAGCGAGCCGGCGGCCGGCGGATTGCCGGACTGGGCGCAGGAGGAGCCGGGTCCGCGGCTGGAACAGCCGCTGCCGGGACTGGAAGAATCGCTGGACCGGACCGACCGTGATCCGCTGGCCGATCCATTCCCGGCCGGGTCCGAGGCCCAGGCCGATCAGCAGGCGGCCCCGTATACCGGGCTGCAGTTGGACATGGACCCCTACGGCGAACCGCTCCCGGCGCTTCCGTCCGCCCCGCCGGAGGACCGGAGCCCGGTCATCGCGCCGCACATTCCGTCATACGACGCCGGGAGTTTCGCGCC
>CAZWGW010001037.1:0-2549 GCA_964633565.1 uncultured Planctomycetaceae bacterium | reverse complement strand
CGCCTTCGGCCTTCTCGATCCACTGCCGAATGTGCAGCGCCGCGGCATCCGGCACGAGCGTGAATTCGCGTATGCCTCGCGCGCCCAAGGATTTACTCAGCGGCGTGGTGATCCGCACCCCGCCCGGAATCGGCTCCGCGGTGCACGCCGAACCGTCGAAGGCTTCGTCAGGCGGCCAGCCGCGTCCCATCAGCTTGGGCCACTGGGCTTGCTCGGCCGGCCAGACCTTATCGCCGCCGTAGTTGAACCACTGCTTGCCGTCGGGTGTGGAGGTTTTGCCGTGGAGCTTCTCGAGTTCGGGCTTGTAATCGAACGTGTCCATCTGGCTGGCCCCGCCGTTCATGAACAGTTGGATCACGCGCCGCACCTTGGCCGGGTGGTGCAGGCCGCCGTTCCACTCCGGCCGCGGCTGTGGAGCATCGGCCAGCAGCCCCTCCGCGCGCAGCAGTTCCGTGAGGGCCAGCAGGCCGAAGCCGCCGCCGGTGTGGGCCAGGAATTGTCGGCGTGTGTGGTGCATGCGTGCGTCGGAATCATAACCCGAAGCGTCAGCGAGGGGCGGTGGTTAATGGCGTCACCGTCCCTCGCTGACGCTTCGGGTTACGATAAGAGGCTCATCCTTCAATCCACAAACATGAACTCATTCGTGTTCCACAAATACCGGCAGGCGTTCGCGAGGCCGTGACGCCCAACGTATTCGGCCACTGCGGCCAACTCCCCCCCGTCCGGGTCGCGCGCGAAGATCAGCTTATACAGCGTGCGGACCTGCTCCTCACTCGTCCCGCCCGCCGCCTGAATCCGCTCCGCCACGCGCTCGCTCTGCCGGGCGATGAGCTTATCGTTGAGCGTCGCCAGCGCCTGCAGAGCCGTCACCGATTCGGTCCGTTCGGGGGCGAGCTGCGAGGCGTCAGGACAGTCGAGCGCCTCCATGAACGGGTCCGGCAGCGTGCGGAACACAAACCGGTACACGCTCCGCCGGTAGTTCTGCGGCGCGTTGGCATCGAACCCGAGGTAGTCGACGTTCGGCGTCACATGAATGCCCGGCGTCTGAACGAACTGCCGCACCGACGGCCCCTCCATCTGGTCGTTGAGCGTCCCCGCCTGACAGAGCGCCGCATCGCGGACCTCCTCCGCATCCAGTCGCCTCCGGTTCATCCGCGACAGGTACAGGTTGCTGGCGTCGGCGTCTTCCCCTGATTCCTGACTCCTGACTCCTGACTCCTGCCTGTACACCGCACTCGCGCAAATCACGCGGTGCAGATGCTTCAGCGACCCGCCGTGCTCCAGCAGTTCGACCGCCAGCCAGTCGAGCAATTCCCGATGCGACGGGGCCGAACCCATCTGGCCGAAGTCGTTCGGCGTGTCGACGAGTCCGCGGCCGAAGTGGTGCTGCCAGACACGATTTGCAATCGATCGCCAGACGAGGACGTTGCGCCGATCGGTGAGCCACTCCGCCAGGTCCGCGCGCCGTTCGCCTTCCGATTGCAGGTCGCCGATCTCAAACCGGGCCGGCAACCCGTCGACGCAGCCGAGCGCGCCAGGCTCGGCGACGGCGCCCGGCGAGTGAATGTTGCCCCGGCCCAGCACGCGCACTTCGCGCGGCGCCGCGGCAGGACGAAATGTGCCGTCGGCTGCGAACTGGTTCGTGCCGCAGTAGACCAGTGACGGCTCGGGGATTCCCTTGATCTCTTCGCCAATCCGCTGTTCGAGATAATACCCCGCCACGTCGATCTGCTGTTCGAGCGACCGCGCCTCTTTCGCAGCGGTCAGCGCCTCTCGCACGTTGGACGGAGCGGTCGTCGCCTGCCGCGGAAACGGTCCGGCCTGGTCCGTTGCCGTGATCCGCAGCCGCCCGATGAGATGCCCCGCGCCGTGGATCTGATGCAGTTCGATCCGGAGCAGGGCATCGTCCTCCAGGTCGATCGGCTGCGCGACTTCAAACGACGCCTGATGGTCCTGCCCGACCGCCGGAAAGATCCCCCATGCCGAGTTCGGGTTGCCGTCGAGCGCCTTCGCGACCCCCCACCCCTCCTGATCAAAGTCCGCGAGCGGGTTCTGCAGCGTCAGCCGGCGCTCGACATCCGGGTGCTCGCCGGACGCGACCCACGCGGCGATTTCGTTGAGATGCAGGTTGCCATTGTCCTGCCGCCCCGGTCCGTGCATCGGCAGGCTCTCGTGGGCCAGCAGTTCGATCCGCAGCCCCGTGAGCCGTTTCAAGCCCGGACGCACGACCAGCGTATACACGTCCTTGTCCGGCCGCGGGCCTTCCGCCAGCAACGACCCGTCTTCCAGCGGCTTGAGCGTCGCGCCGCCGCCTGACTCGGCGCGGACCAGTTCCACCGGTTGCCACATCCCAAGTTCGTCGGACAGCGCCGCTTCCCACGCGGCCAGTTCGTCAGCGCTGCACAACGTCAGCAACTGCGGATCACGGGCCGCGAACTGCTCCTTCACTCGCGCCAGTCTCGCCTGAAGTTCCTCGCGGCGGCGGGCGATGTCGGGGTCCGGATCATAGGCGCGGTTCGCCTTGTCGGTCCCGGCAAAGACTGCCTGCA
>CAZWGW010001036.1:0-2549 GCA_964633565.1 uncultured Planctomycetaceae bacterium | reverse complement strand
CCGAGCGGATTTCCTGGCTGAGGATGGCGTTATTGGCGACCGCGAGCGCGGCAACAGCGGCGACGGCGACGAGATAGCGGGCCGTCAGGCTACGGGTCGTGATGCGGCGCGAAGCGGGCATGAGGTGGAGGAGACTGGCGTGAGACCGGTCGTCGAATCCCGCAAGTTCGCCTCATGCGAGCCGGATGCACGCCTCCATCATATCTGTTTCGCCGCAATACAGAAGCTACGACGTCACTCTGGTTGCAGGACGGCGCAAACCACGCTGGCGCAAGGCAGACAGGAAGATCGAGGACAGGAAGATAAACAGGAACTGCGTCACTGGGTCACATCGAGACGCGTGTTTCGCTGGCTGATCGCCTGCGACACGAGGTTGGCAATCGCGATCGCGAAGAGCTGTTCGTCGGGCATCCACTCCCGTGCCCCGCCGACGTGCTCGTGGCAGACGACCCCCTCCATGTCGCCCGCGACGTGCAGCGGAGCATCCATGATGGCGCCGATCCCCAGCGGTGTGAGGTACGGCCCGGTGAACGCGCGCGTCCGCGCGTCGGTCCGCGCATCGTGGGCCGCGATCACCTCGCTGGTCTGCAGCGCCGCGAAGTAATCGGGAAAGTCGTCCGCCCGGAGTTCGACGCCCGACGAAGTGCGACCCGTGCTCAATTCATAGAGCAGGTGGCAGTGGATCGCGCGGCGGTCCGCGGTGTATCGCCAGACGCTGACGCGCTCAACCCCCAGCGTGCGGGCGGACGCTTCGATCATCCGGCGGAAGATCGCGGTCAGATCGGGCGCGGCAAAGACCTCGCTCCGCGTGAGCTTCACGAGCGCGGCCTGCTGCTGCATCAACCGCTCGCCGGCCCGGCGCAGTTCGTTTTCAGCCTTGCGCCGCTGGCGGTCCTGCCAGCCCTGCACTTCGCGCGCAAGTTCTGCGGCCGTCGCGTGCCGGCCGCCCGGCTCTTTCGACAGCGCCTTGAGGCAGATCGCCTCGAGCGTGGGCGGAACGTCGGGCCAATGGACGCGGGGCGGCACAATCTCACCCTGCTGCGCCCGCTGCAGCACGTCGACTGTGGTGGCCCCGGCAAACGGCGGCCGCCCGGCCAGGACCTCGTACAGGATTGCGCCGGCCCCGAAGATGTCCGTACACGGGCCGACCAGGTCCAGCCTCCCCTGCGCCTGTTCGGGGGCCATGTAGGCCGGCGTCCCGAGCACCTGGCCCATCAGCGTCTGGCCTGCCGCCGCGGCCGCCGGAACCGCCTCCGCGTCTGACGACGCTTCCTCCGGATCGTCGTCGGCTTCCGCTTCCTGGAGGCACTTGGCGAGGCCCCAGTCGAGCACGATCACTTCGCCGAAATCCCCCAGGACGATGTTTTCCCCCTTGAGGTCGCGGTGAATGATGCCGCGCGCGTGGGCGAACGCGATCGTATGGCAGACCGACACGAACGCACTGAGCAGGTTGACGAACTCCAACGGCTCGTCGCGGCCGGCCCGCCGGTGATTGTGAAACGTGCGCGCGGCGTCTGTGAGTGTGCGGCCGCGGACGAAGCGCATTGTGTACAGCGGCCGCCCGGTCTCCGGGTCGCGGCTGATCTCGTACACCGGCACGACGCCCGGATGCTCCAACTGCCCCGTGATGCGGGCCTCGCGCAGGAAGCGCAGCGTCACGGCCTTGTTTGCCGAACTCTCCGCGCGCAGTTCCTTGAGGGCCACGTCGCGTCCGATGTTGGCGTCGTGCGCCAGCCAGACCTGCCCCATGCCCCCCGAGGCGTGCAGCGCCGTCCGCGTGTAACGCAGACCGGAGGGGAGCGGGTCCTTCAGCAGGAAAGGTTCGCCGCCGCGGGAGAGACCGTCGACGGTCGAGTGCGCATCGGGGGGGTCCACGCTGATGACCGTCTGGTGCGTGGCTGCTCCGAGCAGGCCATGGATCGCATCGTGCAGATCACCCGTCGTTACCCCCGCAAACTGTTGCTGCAGCCCACCCAGAAGTGCGGCGAGTGCGGCCGCGTCGTTTCCGGCATGCTCGCCGAGCAGCCGCTCCAACTCGCGTTCGACCTGTTCCCGCTGCGGGGGCCCGAGCGAGCCCCCTTCGGCCAGAATGTACGCCAGCGGCCGGTCCCGGTTTGCGCCCCACGTGCGCAGGGCCAGCATCAGTGTCGGCCCATCGATCAGGCCGGCCTGCTGAGCCAGGAGGCCGAACAGGAGGTTCCGCTCAGTGTCCATGTCGCGGGAATGCCCACCAGGGGAGCGCCGGCGCGATGATAGCCCATCAACGCTGCTGGATGCCACGCACAATCAGCATTGCGGCGTTTTCCGCGGATCTCTACAACGGAGCCGACATCCCACTCGAGGAACTGACGCGCATGCACCGACTCCGATCGTTGATTCCCGCAGCGGCTGATCTCCTGGCGGCACTGTGTGTGACGGTCACGGCCGCCGCGTTGTTCGCCGATGAACCCGCGGCGACTGAGACAAGCGCCCCCGCAGCCGACTCCCTTGCCCCGCCGCCGGCCGTCGAACCGGTCCACAACCTGCTGACCGATCAACCGACCGTGGCG
>CAZWGW010001035.1:0-2553 GCA_964633565.1 uncultured Planctomycetaceae bacterium | reverse complement strand
GCCCGGTTCTGGTCGAGCATCGTCATGGCGAACCAGCGGTCCCGGGGGATGTTCGGGGCGTGGTTCATCGCGATGAGGCAGTTCGTGTTGCAGGGGTTGCCGACGACCAGCACCCGGACGTCCTTCGCGGCCGCGGCATTCAGCGCCCTGCCGGTGCTGGTGAAGATCGGTCCGTTGATGCGGATCAGGTCCCCCCGCTCCATGCCGGCCTTGCGGGGGATGCTCCCCACGAGCAGCGCCCAGTTGACGCCGGCGAACGCGTCTTCCAGGTGGTCGCTGTCGAACTTTTTGACCCCCGCGAGGGTGGAGAACGCGCAGTCGTCGAGTTCCATCTCGATGCCGTTCAGGGCCTTGAGCACCGGCGGCACCTCGATCAGGTGCAGCACCACCGGCTGATCGGGACCGAAGACCTCGCCGCTGGCGATGCGGAAGATGAGTGCGTAACCGATGTTTCCGGCCGCGCCGGTAACTGCCACGTGAATAGGTGCCGCCATGACCGCTCCTGTCGAATGCCGTGCCGCTGGGTAGAGAGGAAACTGCGGCCCATGGTGCGTCCGGCCGCGAGTCTGCCGTCCTTGTACCGGGTCGGGGGGGAGGCGGGCAACCGATCGGCTGTGTCGACTCGGCGGACAATTGCGGACCGTCGGACTTCCACCGGCCGGGAATTGTGGTGTTCAGAATTGGGAAAGGTTTCGGCCGGATCAGGGGGTGCTTTGACACCCTCCGGGCACAGCAGTAGACTGCCCGCGACGTTGATCGGAACCCTTCGTAAACGTGCCACCGTCCCGTCCGGACCGGCGCTCCCCAATCGCCGTTGGAATGCAGTGGGCCTCGCGGATCACCTCCCTGGCGCTGGAGATGGTCGTGCCGGCGTTGTTGGGGCATTGGGCGGACCGGAAATGGGGGACGGCGCCGTGGTGTGTCATCGGGGGGGCGGTGATCGGGTTGCTGTCGGCAGGGCTCCACTTCAAACAGATGGCGGACGAACTGTCGAGACGGCCCCCTGCTCCGCCGAAGTCGCCGCCGGGTTAAGCGTTCGGTCCAGCACATTGTGAATACCATGCTGTCCAAGTTCGGCTGGCTGACGGGAGCGACACTGATCGTCGCCCTGCTGCTGCTTGCGCCGGCGTGGCGGCTGTACCGCGGGACGGGGATTGAAGCCGTGGTGTGGGCGGGCCTGCTCTGCCTCGTGCCGGGTTGGATCGTTGTGTTCGTCAATCACTGGGCGACCAACGAGAAGCGGGACGTAATGGGCGTTCTGCTGGGGATCGGCCTGCGGATGGTCGCGGCACTGGCGGGCGCCTTACTCGTGACGGAACTCTGGCCGGAACTCCGGCAGAGCGGCTTCTTGTGGTGGCTGTCGGCGTTTTATCTGGTGGCGCTGGTCATCGAGACTCGTCTGCTGATGCCCGGCGCGGGCGCGCGTGTCCCCTCCGGGACCGCCCTCGCGGGAAAGAAATAACTGAGACTGGCGGTTCCCGTGATTCTGGCAGAGCACGGTACTTTTCATCACGTTTACGACTTCAACCACTTCGAGTTGCCGTTCGGCCTCAAAGTGCCGTTGCCTCCGATCTTTGGGTTTCAGATTACGAAATTCATGGTGTTGCAGGTGGCCGCCGTGGCGCTCGTCATCTGGATTTTCCGGGGTCTGTCGCGGCGAATTCAGTCCGGGAACACGGCGCACGGCTGGTGGTGGAACTTCTGGGAGATGCTGGCGGTCTACGTCCGCGACGAGGTGGTGCGACCAATTATTGGTGATCCCCATGCGCACCACGATCACGGCCGCGCGGCAGAACATGCCGAACACGGCTCGTCGGCACACGGTGAAGAACATTCGTTGCCGGCCGCCCCTTATGCTGAGTCGACGCATGGGGCTTCACGCACTCCGGCCATCGGGCATCCGGCAGACAAGTATCTCCCGTTCGTGTGGAGTTGCTTTTTCTTCGTCTTGATCTGCAACCTGCTGGGCGCGGTGCCGTGGCTCGGCTCCGCAACCGGTTCGATCGCGGTTACCGGCGCATTGGCGGTGACGGCATTTGCGGCAACGTACATCTACGGCGCTCAGGTCCACGGATACGGCGGCTTCTGGCTGGCGCTGGTGCCGGCCATGGACGTGCCCATCGCGTTGAAGGTGCCGCTGGCGCTGATGATGTTCGCGATCGAGGTCCTGGGCTTTTTCATCAAGCATGGCGTTCTGGCAATTCGGTTGTTCGCGAATATCATGGGCGGGCACACCGTGCTGGGCGTGATCCTGGCGTTCATCGCCGGGGCCGTTGATCGTTCGATCTATCCGCTGGTGCTCGGGGGGAGCATCATCGGTCAGGTCGGCATCGGACTGCTCGAACTGCTCGTGGCCTTCATTCAGGCGTACGTGTTCGCGTTTCTGGCGACAATCTTTATCGGAATGTCGCTGCATGAACACTGATGATGGCCGCAACAATACCTGTGCGGGGCGGCGTCAGCCCCCGGTTTTCAGGCGACGAAACGCGTTGACCGCAAACTTCAATCCACTGGTTCCAGCGACGAGGAGATGAAAACGTGAACCGCTTTGTG
>CAZWGW010001034.1:0-2562 GCA_964633565.1 uncultured Planctomycetaceae bacterium | reverse complement strand
AGGCCGCCGGTTTGTCACGCTGCTCGCGTGCCAGTTCGCGCCGGGAGCGGGCGGCTTTCAATACGTCGCCGCCGGCCATGCCGGATATCTGTCGGACCCCGACGGGTCGCTCCGGCCGCTGGAAACGACCGGCATGCCGCTCGGCGTGTCCACCGACCGCAACCCCGAGGTCCGCGAAGTCAGCGGGCTGGCGGCCGGGAGCGCCGTGTTGCTCGCCACCGACGGCCTGTGGGAAACGACCGATCCTGAGGGAAACCAGTTCGGCCTGCGGCGCGTCGAACAGGTGCTCCAGCAGAGTCACGGGCGCACGGCGCAGGAGAAGCTCGCGGCACTCTTCGAGTCGCTCCGCCAGTTCTGTGAGTCGAAAGTGTTCAAGGACGACGTCACTGCCGTGCTCGTCGCGCGGAGCGTGGCGAAATGAGCCGGCCTCGCCTACGCTGGCTCAGAGTACTCGGGATTCCTATTCAACGCCGTCTGGATCTGCACATGACTTCGCTCTGCACAGTGCTCCGCCTGACCGTCCTTGGCACCGTCGCCGGCTGGCTGACGCCGGTGTGGTGCGCCGAGCCGATCCGCATTGGCGTCGCCGAGGCCGACATCACGCCCCCCGACGGCTTTCTGATGGCCGGCTACTATCACGAGCGTCGCGCGACCGGCGCGCACGACCCGCTCAAGGCGAAGGCGATCGTCTTCCGCGGCGAGGACGAACAGGCCGCGATCGTCGTCTGCGACCTGACCGGCGTGTCGGCCGATCTCAGCGCCGAAGTTCGCCGCCGCGCCGCCGAGCAAACCGGCATCCCCGCGGCCCACATCGTCGTCTGCGCCACGCATTCGCACACCGCCCCCGACTACTCGCGGGACCTCTACGACTACCTTTCCGATCCCGCGGCAGTCGACGCGCCGTCGCGCTATGCCGCCAGGCTGATCGGCGGCGCAGTCCGGGCAATTGTCGACGCGCACGCCAACTCGCAACCGGCATCGGTCGACGCTGGTTCCGCGCGGCAGGAGACCCCCGTCTCGTTCAACCGCCGGTTCGTCATGCAGGACGGCAGCGTGCGGACGTGGATGCGCCTCGACAGTCCCGGCGTCGTCCGCGCCGCGGGGCCGATCGACCCCGAGGTGGGCATCGTGCAGGTCCGCACGGCCGAGGGGGATCGCCCGCTGGGTCTGCTCACGAACTTCGCACTCCATCTCGACACCGTCGGCGGCACGCTGTGGAGCGGCGACTATCCGTGCGAGATAGAACAGGCGCTGCGCAAGAAACTCGGCGACGGCGTCGTGTCGATCTTCGGCACGGGCTGCTGCGGTGACATCAACCACGTAGACCCCGTGAAGGCCGAACGGAACAAGACCGACTTCATCGGCCGGTCGCTGGCGGCAACGATCGAGACCGGACTGGACGGGCTGGAGCGCGTCGCCGACACCACGCTGCGCGTGCGGAGCGGCACCGTTTCTTTGCCGCTGCAGGAGGTCGCGGCGGCGGACGTCCAGCACGCCGTCGACCTTCTCAAGGCGGCCCGCGCCGGGGAGAAAGTCGATTTCTTCGAACAGGTCACCGCTTACAAGTTGATCGTTCTGGATCAGCTCCGCAATGCGCCGCCACACGTGAACGCCACGGAGCACATCAACTGGGGGCTGACGCACCGCTGGGCCGGCGTCGGCGACTCGCTGCCGGTCGAAGTCCACGCAATCTGCGTGGGGCGCGACGTGGCGATCGTCTGCCTGCCGGGCGAAGTCTTCGTCGACCTGGGCCTCGCGATCAAACGGGGCTCGCCGTTCAAAACGACGCTGGTGATCGAACTCTCGAACTGCGTGGAGACGATCTACGTGCCGACGCGGGCGGCCTATGCGGGGGGAAGCTACGAAGTGACGAACTCCGCGACGCAACCCGGATCGGGCGAGATGCTCGTGGAAGCGGCGCTGCGGCTGCTGCGCGACGCGGCCGACAGCCTGTGAGAAGTCCTGCACCACGACGCAGCCGGTTTTGCGCAGAAATCGGGCCCGGCAAGCACGTGCCGTACGCTTCGATGCCGAATTCTGCATGAATCCGGCGACAGGGCGGCGCTGCAATCCCTCTTGCACGGCCCAGTCGTTTCGCATACCGTCCCGCTCCCTTCTTCTGGCGGGCCAGCCGGCGATACCCCCGCATTGCCGGTCGAGTACTTCCCCGACCCCGAGATGAGCGGCTATCACGATCCGCGGCATCACGCGGTCAGCCTGGCGTTCGTCGTGCCGGTCGCCGGCGATTGCCAACCCACGCAAGAGGCACTCGACCTCGGTTGGTTCACTCCAGCAGAGGCGATCAGCGAAAAGGTGCGCAACGAGATGACGGGCGGCCACGATCGCCTGATTCGGCTCGCGCTCGCGCACGTTGGTCAGCTGCCGTAGATCTGCTCGACGTCCCAGACGTGGTGCACCGGATCGTGCACTAGGTAGCGCGTGAAGCTGTCGATCGTGAACGCGGCGCCATCGCTGCGAAAACCAGTGCGGCCGTAGTCGGCGGGTCGCACCGTGGCAAGAGCTGCGGCCAGTTCATCGGCTGCAACCGCGATCTCATTTGCG
>CAZWGW010001033.1:0-2564 GCA_964633565.1 uncultured Planctomycetaceae bacterium | reverse complement strand
CGTGGTCGTATCCGACGCCGCGGCCTGCCCGCGCTACGCCGGACGCATCGTGCGACGTATCGAACCGGCGGCAGCCACGCCTATATGGATGGCCGAGAGGCTGCGCCGTTCCGGCCTGCGGCCGATCCATCCGATCGTGGACATCACCAATTACGTCATGCTCGAGCTCGGGCAACCGATGCATGCCTTCGACTCGCGGCTGCTCGAGGGCGGCATCGAGGTGCGGCGTGCCCGGCAGGGGGAGCGCATTACCCTGCTCGACGGGCAGGTGCTGGAACTGTCCGACGACACGCTGGTGATCGCCGATCACCGGCGCGCCCTGGCACTGGCCGGCATCATGGGCGGCGCGGATTCGGCCGTCTCGGCCGCGACGACGGACATCTTTCTGGAGAGCGCGTACTTCTCGCCGGCCGCGATAGCGGGGCGCGGGCGCCGGTACAAGCTGCAGACCGACTCCTCGCAGCGCTTCGAGCGGGGCGTCGATTTCGAGCTGCAGGCGACAGCCGTCGAGCGGGCTACGCAATTGATCCTCGAGGTCTGTGGCGGGGAGGCGGGCCCGGTCACCGAAGTCCTGCAGAGCGGGCAGCTGCCGGCGCGTAACCCGGTCAGGTTACGCTACGAGCGGCTCCGCCGTGTACTGGGCTTCGCGCCGGAGCCTTCCACGGTCGCCGGCATCCTCGAGCGGCTCGGCATGCAGGTGCGGGGCGGTGAGGAGGAATGGCAGGTGACGCCGCCGTCGTGCCGGGCGGATATCGATATCGAGGCCGACCTCATCGAGGAGGTGGTGCGCATCCACGGCTACGAACGCATTCCCGGGGGGATGCCGAGCGGGGTCATCCGTCTGAGCAATGTCGCCGAGGGCGGCGCCCCGCGCGTCGTCCGCGCACGTGAAGCCCTGGTGCAGCGCGGCTATCAGGAGGCCGTGACCTACAGTTTCGTGGCGGCCAGACTGGATGCGCTCGTCGGTGGCGGGGCGGAGAACAGCATCATCCTGGCCAACCCGATCTCCGCTGACATGGCGGTGATGCGAACCAGCCTTTGGTCCGGATTGCTGCAGGCGCTGAACTACAATCTCAGCCGTCAGCAGACCAGGATCCGGCTGTTCGAAACCGGAAGGAGTTTCGAGAAGCATGGCACAGAAACCAAGCAAATCAACAAGTTGTCAGGCATTTTTTGTGGTACTTCATGGCCGGCGCAGTGGGGAACTCGATCGCAGCCGGCCGATTTCTTCGACCTGAAGGGCGACGTGACCGCCGCGTTGGAAGTGCTGGCGCCGCGGGCGGAATGGGAGGAACGCGGCACCCGTCTTCCCGCATTGCATCCGGGACAGTCCATGGAGTTCGCTCTCCAGGGCCGGACGATAGCCGTGCTTGGCGCATTACATCCTGATTTATGTAAGGAATTCGACCTGAAACTGCCCGTGTTTCTGTTCGAGATCGATCTGGACGGATTGCCGCGGCCGGCCGCACCGCGGTATGAGCCTGTATCCCGTTACCCGAGCGTACGGCGCGACCTGAGCATCACGCTCGCTCGCGAGATTCCTGCCGCCGAGATATTGCGGGCGGTCCGGGGGAAGGCCCCTGCATACCTGCGTGACCTTCAGTTATTTGACGTGTATGAAGGCGAAGGCATTGATTCGGGGAAAAAAAGCGTCGCGTTGGGCTTGATTTTTCAAGGCGTTTCGAGCACTCTAATAGATAAAGATATCGACGCACAGGTCGCTGTTATCGTAGAAGAACTCGAAACGCGGCTGGGGGCGGTGTTGAGGGATTCCTGATGGCGCTGACAAAAGCGGATATGGCCGAGAAGCTCTTCGAGGAGCTTGGCCTGAACAAACGCGAGGCGAAGGAGCTGGTGGAACTCTTTTTCGAGGAGATCCGGGCGGCGCTGGAAAACGGTCAGCACGTGAAGCTGTCGGGCTTCGGAAACTTCGACCTGCGGGACAAGAACCAGCGTCCAGGCAGAAATCCCAAGACCGGCGAGGAGATCCCGATCTCCGCTCGGCGGGTGGTTACCTTCAGGCCGGGGCAAAAACTGAAAGCGAGAGTAGAGGCGTATGCTGGAAGCGTCGAACAATAACGAATTACCGGCAATACCTGGAAAGCGCTACTTCACTATCGGTGAGGTCAGCGACCTGTGCGCAGTCAAGCCGCACGTCCTGCGCTACTGGGAGCAGGAATTTCCACAGCTCAAGCCCATCAAACGCCGCGGCAACCGGCGCTACTACCAGCGCCAGGACGTCATTCTGATAAGACAGATCCGCAGCCTGCTGTACGAACAGGGTTTTACCATCGGCGGCGCGCGTCAGCGGCTTTCCGGGGACGAGATCAAGGCCGATTCCAATATCAGCCAGCAGATCATCCGGCAGCTTCGCACCGAGCTCGAGGAAGTACTCAATCTTTTGAAGCGCTAAGCCTTCGTCGGTGCGCTCCTGTTATCCCCCGCCGCGCGGTGCGCAAGTTGGCGTCGCGGGGATTATTCGTGTATCGTCCGCCGCTGTTCCAGATTTCCTTTCGGGGCGTAGCGCAGCCTGGTAGCGCACCACCTTGGGGTGGTGGTGGTCG
>CAZWGW010001032.1:0-2573 GCA_964633565.1 uncultured Planctomycetaceae bacterium | reverse complement strand
CGCGGACGACGGCCCCGACGCCTGGCAGCGGCGGCGCGAACTGGTGTTCGATGTCATTCGCCGCGCAGAATGCGACTTCATCGGCCTCCAGGAGGCGCTCCGCTTTCAGATCGACGAGATCCGGGAATCCGTCTCCGGCTACTCGGAAATCGGCGTCGGCCGCGACGACGGCAAGACGCGCGGCGAATACTCGGCGATCCTGTACCGGGCCGACCGCTGGAAGGTCGACGCGAGCGGCACATTCTGGCTGTCGGACACCCCAGACGTGGTCGCCTCGAAGAACTGGGGAAACGAGATCACACGGATCGTCACATGGGGAGGCTTCATCAATCAGGCGACGGGTCGCGCGCTCTACGTGTTCAACACGCACTTCGATCACCAGTCGCAGCCGTCGCGCGTGAAGAGCGCTGAACTCCTGGCCCGCCGGATTGCGGACCGCGATCCGAAAGACCCGGTGATTGTCACCGGAGACTTGAACGCTGGCGAAGACAATCCGGCGATCAAGTACCTCAAGGGGGAAGTCGGGGAGGCTCCTGTGAAACTGGTGGATACCTTCCGTGCGCTGCATGCCGATGCAACGGAAGCCGGCACGTTCAACGGTTTCCACGGCTTGGCGACCGGCCCCAGGATCGATTACATCTTCACGGAGACCGGAACGACAGTACGGGCGGCCCGCATCCTGCATGACAACCGAGCCGGAAGGTATCCGTCGGATCACTTCCCCGTTACTGCGGAAATCGTGTTCTCAGGCGCCGCTCATTGACATGGCTGGCTCACGAATCACCCCCTGCCGGCTCCAACTCCTGGCCTGCCTGCTGGGCGTCGTCGCCGGCCTGGTCCCGGGTCTCTCGTTCACCGCGCCATTTCAGGGCCTGTACCTCGCCCAGATGTCCGTCGTCGGCGAGGATGCCGGGCCGCTCCGAGTGAGTGATGTCGACCCGGACAGCGCCGCTGCTCGGGCCGGATTCCGCGCCGGCGACGAAATCCTCGGCGCCGGCAACTTCGAAGAGGCGAACGCCGCCTTCAATGCGATCCAGCCCGGGGAGCGGCGCGTGTTTCAGGTGCAAAACGCTTCGGAGTCCCGCTCCGTCGAAGCCGTCGGCCTGACGCCCGAGCTGGCCGCCGTCTGGTACAGGAGTCTGTGGCATCCGATCGCCGGGACAGTCTTCCTGGCGCTCGGCCTGCTGGTCGTTGCGACCGCGCCACTTGAGCCGCCGCCGCTGTGGCGATCGATCGCGGTGGGGATTGTCGGGTTCGGCCTGTCTGTCGGATTCGCAATCGCCTGGGCGACGGAGACGGTTTTCTCCCGACTGGTGCTGTGGCAGCGATTTGCCATGGGCAACGGCGAGGATTGGTATTTCGGCCAGAGTCTTCTCGGCCTCGGGGGCGGCCTGACGCTGGCTCTCCTCGCCGCATTCGAAATTCGCCGCCGTCTCATGTCGCGCGGCAGTCTCCCGTGAATCCTGCACCCTGCCTTTCCACTCTCCGCTCTCAACTCCCTCCAAATTCCCACCACTCCGAGTTACAGACCGGGCGGTATCCGATCTTTGCATAGATCGCATTCGACGTCGGGTTCGCCAGGTCGGTGTACAGGCAGCAGAACTGCCGGCAGGCGCGTAATTGCCGGTCGGTCAACTCGGCCACGCACGACGTCGCGTAACCATGGCTGCGCTGTTCCGGCGGCGTGTAGACGAAGGCCACGACGGCGCCATGTGGCGTGCGGCGCGCGACGGCAGCGCACGATACGACGGCGCCCCGGTCTTCCCATACGAACAGTCGCGACGCATCGATCATGGTTCGTACATCCGACTCCGGCTCGTCCGGGATGTGCCTGTTGCCGACGTCCACGTTGAACGCCAGCCACCATCGGGCCAGTTGAGACACATCGCGATGCGCGGCAGGCCGGAATTGGCCGGCCGCGAGTTGCGTCCGGCACACCTTGCGGCACGAGTAGATCATCTGCCGCATGTACAGGTGCGATGCGGATCCCGTGCGTTGCGACCACAGGCTGGCGAACTCTGCGGGTGTGTCCTCCGGTCCCACGACTCCGGGCAACTCGGAGCCGGCCTGGGCCAGATGCTCCGCCAGCGCAATGAGCGCCGCTTCCGGCAGTCGGCTGACGATGAGCACGCGCGGCGGAGTCGACAGCGCCGCCCCGATAATGGAACCACCGTCCGCGACGCTCGCCAGCAGCAGTCCGCCAGGAAACTGCGACGGATCCTCAACGGCTCGCGCGCCGAGTCCCAGCAGTAAATTGTTCTCCGCTTCCGCATGCGACAGGGCCGGCGCGACGGCAGTCAGCCAATCGGCGGCGTTCTGGTACGTTGTCACATTCATGGTGCGACTCTGCGCGGGCAAGGACCGGACCGCCAGTACGGACACGTCGTCTGACTGCAGGTTCGCCGGAGATGCATTGTCATACAATCCGGGTGATGGTCGGCGCCCTTGCCGTTCTGGTAGCATCGTGGGAGGAGCGGCGACATGCCATTCGCTCGATGGAACGTGAGAGCGTCGATGTGAGGTTTGAGACTTGTGATCCGACCTTCTGAAGTGCTTGAGATTTCAAACTGAAA
>CAZWGW010001031.1:0-2577 GCA_964633565.1 uncultured Planctomycetaceae bacterium | reverse complement strand
CCATCTCCTCATGCACCCGATGGCCGAGGAACTGCAGTGTGGCACTGACCTCCAGGCCGAACAGGACGGCCAGCCACATGAGATAAACCCAGAACATGAACAGGGGCGCGGCCCCCAGCGTAACGGCCAATTCGTTTGCGGCAAACGCCTTGGCCACGTAGGCGCCCAGCGTCCGCTTGCCGATCTCGATAAGCACGACGCACACGAGTGCACCCGCGGCGGAAGCCCGCATGTCGACGCGCGTGTTGGGGACGAGTGAGTACACGCCGAACCAGAACAGCCAGCCGACTGTGACGCTCCACACGACACCCACGACTTCCACGAGCCAGTCGGCAAAATGCAGGTCGGTGACATGTTGCACGATCGCCGTATGCAGAAACGCCGTGCCGGTGATCGCCAGCGGGCTGACGGTCAACAGGAACCAGTAGAGCGGGACGCGGCGGACCCAGGAACGGCCTTCCGGAGCGCGATAAATCGTGTTGAAGCTGTTTTCAATCGTCACCAGCATGCTGATGGCCGCATAGGCAATGAGCGCGAACCCGACGCCACCGATCGCCTTGTCAGACTCGGCGGCCCGGTTGATCTGACCTTCGACCCAGACCTGCACTTCCAGCATCTGCTGAGGGCCGTCGGCTGATCCGAGCGCGTTCTCGAGGAATTCGTTGACGTGGTCTGTGAACTTGTCCACGCCAATGATGCCGCGGACCACGATCATGACCACGATGAATACCGGCACGAGTGCGAACAGCGCCTGATACGCAAGGGCCGCTGCCATCTGCGGCGCGCGGTCTTCGCGGAGTTGACGGGCGCCGTAACGGCCGAGGTCGTAGGAGTACCGCACCGCGCGCTGCCAGCGGTCGAGTTCCTCGCGCGGCTGCCGGATGACATGCGTGAGCCAGCGCAATGCGCCGGCAATGAATTCGCGGACTTTTTCGAGCATGGGGCACCGTATGCAGGAGCCGGGAGAGACGTCCGCTCCAGTGTAGCCCGCCAGCGATGCCCCCGCGATGCGGGGCCCATCCGCCAGACTTGCGCGGCGGACGGTTGCCGGTTACGCTGGTGCGGGTTGTTTCGCCTGTACAGGCTGTATTGTCGATCCCCACAGGACAGGAACCAGCGATGCATTATGGAGCTGCGCGACGAGTCGTCCGTTACGGCGTTGTGGGCCTTGTGTGGATGATGTGGTCGAGCCTCGCCATCGCGCAGGGACAGGTCGAGGACTGGACACAGTTCCGCGGGCCGGGCGGTCGCGGCGAAAGCGCTGAACGCGGGTTGCCCGTCCGCTGGAGCCAGACGGAGAACATTGTCTGGAAGACGGAGCTGCCGGGTCCCGGAGCCTCCGCGCCGATCTTCGTGGGCGCCCGCATTTACCTCACGTGCTACACCGGCTACACGGCCAGCGGCGGAGATCTCCGGCAATTGACGCGGCACCTCGTCTGCCTCGATCGCGCGAGCGGCAAGCTGCAGTGGAAGAATGACCTGCCCGCGCGGCAGCCGGAGCAGGAGACGATCCGCGAGAACCACGGCTACGCCTCGCACACGCCGGTGAGCGACGGCCGGCGCGTGTACGTCTTCTGCGGCAAGTCGGGCGTGTACGCGTTTGACCTGGAGGGCAAGGAGGTGTGGCACGCCGACGTCGGCGACCAGCTCCACGGCTGGGGCTCGGCCGCGTCGCCGATGCTGGCGGGGGACCTCTTGATCGTCAACG
Source organism: uncultured Planctomycetaceae bacterium (assembly GCA_964633565.1). Taxonomy (GTDB): domain Bacteria; phylum Planctomycetota; class Planctomycetia; order Planctomycetales; family Planctomycetaceae; genus CAZWGW01. The sequence goes on along the minus strand of CAZWGW010001031.1, from coordinate 869 downwards.
CCAGCGTCGAGAGCCAGTCGCTGTACGCACTCAACAAGGACACCGGCCGCGAAGTCTGGCGGGCGCGGGGGATCAAGGAATCGTGGAACGCACCGATCCTGCTCTCAACCGGCGGTGGCAAGTCGGAACTGGTGGTGGCGATCATGGGCTCGATCGTCGGCCTCGACCCGGCGACCGGCAACCAGCGCTGGACGTGCGACACCGACATCCCGTGGTACATGGTCCCCGGCCTGGTCTCGGACGGCAAGACGGTGTACGCGATCGGCGGCCGCACCGGCGGCGGGCTGGCCGTGCGGCTGGGCGGGAGCGGCAACGTCACGAAATCGCACCGCACGTGGTGGATCAACAAGGGGTCGAACGTGCCGTCGCCGATCCTGCACGAAGGGAAACTGTACTGGGCACACGAAAATAACGCCGTCGTGTATTGTGCTGACGCGGCAACCGGGGACATCGTGTACGAAGAGCGGCTGCAGCGGGCCGGGCAGATCTACGCTTCACCCCTGCTGGGGGACGGCAAGCTGTATTACACGACGCGCGAGGGGAAGACGTTCGTCGTGCCGGTCGGTCCGAAGTTTGAGGTGCTGGCGGTGAACGATCTGAGTGACCGGAGCGCGTTCAATGCGACGGGGGCGATTGCGGACGGGCGGTTGTTTCTGCGGTCGGACAAGTTTCTGTACTGCATCGACGAGCAGTGAATTACCGTGCGGAAGGGGTCGGGTCTCCACATTTCACTTTTGGCGGAGGGAGTCGTTGTTGTGGGTCCTCGCCGTCTGCCGCCAAAAATGAAATGTGGGGACCCGACCCCCGCCACGGCATGGACGAGGAGTGAAGTGGCGCGGTCCGCGCGTTTGGTCCGCGGATGTTCATCC
>CAZWGW010001030.1:0-2588 GCA_964633565.1 uncultured Planctomycetaceae bacterium | reverse complement strand
ATCTCGTGGCGCTTCTCCTCCTGGAACTTGCGCCGCACCTCGAGGATTCGCGGGTGATTGTGCCCGAGCGCGAGCGACCCGAAGCCACCGAAGAAGTCGAGGATCTTGCGACCGCTCTTGTCGTAGTAGTACATCCCCTCGGCTCGATCGACAACGACCTCGTGGAATCCAAGCAGCTTCAGGAAATGAAGCTGGCCGTGGTTGAGGTGCTGCGAGAACAGGTCCGTCGTCTGCGCGACCGTCAGCGCCTTGGCATCCTCCACGCTCAGCAGTGGTGGCTTGGTCAAAGTATTCGTCACGGTCTTCGTGGCTGCTTCCATTTCCTGACACTCCGCTCAATGGGTTGAATGGGCAATCGGGTCTATATAAATGAATCAGGTTGCGGTCTGGCGATGCAATCCGAGTCGGTGGACCATGTCGGATCTCATGCGCCGCCGCGGGTCGACTTCGTCGAGCACGTCGAGGAATTCCTCGAGCCGCGGGTACATCGCGCGGAAGCCCTGCGCGGACAGCGCCGCATCCTTGGCCAGATAAATGCGACCGCCGTGGTCCAGCGTAATCGCCTCGAGTTCGGCCAGCAGCACGCGAACTTCGCCGCGATTCGGGAAGTCCAGCGCCAGCGTGTAGCCCCGCATCGGAAACGACAGCATGCCAGCGCTGCGCGTTCCCAGCGTCTTCAACACTGCCAGGAACGAACCGGCCCGGTGGCGCGCAATCGTCGTCAGCAGCTGACGCATTCCGGTGGCGGCAGACTCATCCGGCAGCACGCACTGGAACTGGAAAAATCCACGCCGCCCGTACATGCGGTTCCAGTTGGCAATGGCATCGAGTGGATACAGAAACTTCTCGATGGCCACTCGACGCTCACGACCGGCTGCCGGCACGCGACGGAAGTAAACGGCATTGAACAGGCCGATGCTCAATGGATTGAGTACGGCACCGGGCAATTCGAATGGCATCGCCATTCGCCTCGATGCACCGGGTTCAACGCCCTGCTCGCTCAACTCCGCCGATTCCACGATTCCGCGTCCCAGCGACGGACCGCCCGACAGCGCATCGACCCAGGCGACGAGGTAGGTCGATGAATCTCGCAACGCCTCGAAACGCGCCATCATTGCATCGAGGTTAGCCACTCGCTCCTCTCGAAGCTGAACCGCATTCGACGGCACGGGCATCAGGCGAATGCAGGCACGCACGATGATACCCGTCAGACCGCAACCGCCGACTGTCGCCTCGAACCAGCGTCGATGCTGGTCGGGTGCAACCCTGACGACATCTCCGCCCGGCACCGCCAGGTCCAGCCACTTCACGTGGTTGCCGAAGCTGCCGTGGCGATCGTGATTCTTTCCATGCACGTCATTGGCGATGGCGCCGCCCACGGTCACGAATCCGGTGCCGGGGCTGACGGTCGGGATGAAACCGCTGGGGAGGAACTGCCGGATGATCGCCGCGAGCGTGACGCCCGACTCACAGGTCAGTTCGCCGCTCGACGGGTCGAAATCCAGCACACGGTTCAGGCCGCTCGTCAGCACGGCATGGCCGCCGTCGTTCAGCGGCTGATCACCGTAACTGCGGCCATTGCCGTAGCTGATGACCCCCCTTGGTGCGTCAGTGGCGATTGCGGCTTGCACCGCCGCCTTCGCCGGCGCGCAGGTCATCATGGCTGCCGGGCGAAGCCGCCCCCAACTCATCAGGCGCTTGTTCTCCCAGACCGTCACGACTGGCAGCGTAACACGGCCATCCCGTCGATCCGATAAACGGGAGCATCGATTCTGTCGAACTGTGTCACCATTCGATGCGAATGGAAGGCAATTGCGGTTGTCATCGGACCGTGTAATTTCCTATTCTTGGCCACCTTGAAGATCCCATTGGCGTCAGCCGCAGTTGAGGGTTCGGCGCAATACTCCGAAATGCTCCCGAGCCGTGCGTGCGACGATGCGTGCAGGCATTGAAACGCACTCAACAAAAGGACCCAAGCCCGGTGAAATACATTCCCCTGATCCTGTTCACAGTGCTGACCAATGCGGCTGCCCAGATCATGCTCAAAAAGGGCATGATGTCCTTCGGTGCCGTGCCGCTGGAAGCTTCTTCGGCAGTTGCCACGGCTTTTCGAATCGTCTTCACGCCCTGGGTCTTCCTGGGATTGTGCATGTTCGTCGTCAGCATGGCCTCTCACCTGATCGTGCTGTCTAGGGTCGAGCTCAGCTTCGCCTACCCGTTCCTGAGCCTGGCATACGTCGTCGTCGCCGCCTATGCGTACTTCGTCTTCAAGGAAGACGTGAACAATTTCCGGATCGCGGGCATCGCCCTGATTTGCATGGGTACGATCCTGATATCCCGTTCCTGACCGATTCCAATTCCATTCGAGGACAATCGCTCTCATGACCCACATTATCATCGGCGGCGACGGTTTCGTCGGTCGCTACCTGGCCAGGGACCTGCATCAGCTCGGCGAGAAGGTCGTCGTCGCCGACATCACGAACCGCCACAAGTCGGTTTACGAGGGCGTCCCGTTCACCTACCTCGACGTGACTGATCCGACGGGTTTCAACGTCCTCAAGGTCGGTCCGGATGATTTCGTCTACAAC
>CAZWGW010001029.1:0-2596 GCA_964633565.1 uncultured Planctomycetaceae bacterium | reverse complement strand
CGATGCTGTACCTCGACTATTCGCGCAAATACGGCGAGTGGGTGCCGAACTATCACGGCGGCCGCGAGAACCTGGAGGCGATCCAGTTCCTCAAGGACCTGAATACGACGATGCACGGGGAGTTCCCGGGCGTGCTGATGGTAGCGGAGGAGTCGACGGCGTGGGGGGGGGTGTCGCGGCCGGTGTACGACGGCGGGCTGGGCTTCACGATGAAGTGGGACATGGGCTGGATGAACGACACGCTGCACTACCTGCGGCGCGACCCCGTACACCGCAGGCACCATCAGAACGAACTGTCGTTCCGGATGATCTACGCCTTCCATGAAAACTTCGTGCTGCCGCTCTCGCACGACGAAGTGGTCCACGGCAAACGGGCGCTGATCTCGCAGATGCCGGGGGACTACTGGCAGAAATTCGCCAACCTGCGGCTCCTGTTCGGCTATCAGTACACGACGCCCGGCAAGCCGCTGCTGTTCATGGGGGGTGAGTTCGGCCAGTGGGTGGAGTGGAACCACGACTCGGAACTGGACTGGGCGCTGTTGCAGTTCGACAAGCACGACGGCCTGCGGCGCTACGTCGGCGACCTGAACGCGATGATCCGGCGCGAGCCGGCGCTGCACGAGCTGGACTTCGACCCGGCGGGCTACTCGTGGATCTCGGCGGATGACGCGGCCAACAGCACGTATGCGTGGTGCCGGCACGCGAAGGGGAACCGCGAGACGGTCGTCGTGATCCTGAACATGACGCCGGTGCCGCGCGGGCCGTACCGGGTCGGTGTGCCGGCGGCCGGGTTCTATCGGGAGATCCTGAACAGCGACTCGAAGCTGTACGGCGGATCGAACCTGGGGAACGCGGGGGGGGTCAAGAGCGAGGCGGTACCGATGCACGGGCGGCCCAACAGCATCGTGATTACGCTACCGCCGCTGGCGATGCTGGTGATGAAAGCGGATGCGTGAGGGAGCAGTCATTGTAGCCGAATTCGCGCAGAATTCGGCTACGGCCGAATCTCAACGCGGCCACTTACAACTCTTCTCCACCGGTGACGTGCAGGACTTCGCCGGTGATGAAATCCGAGCGGAGGAGAAAGACCAGCGCGTCGGCGACATCGTCCGGACCACCCGCGCGTCGCAACGGTATCCGTTCCGCCAGCCGCTGCAGGTAAGCGTCCGGTTCGCCCGGCGGCGGCAGGACGGCCCCTGGAGCGATGGCGTTGACGCGAATGCGGGGGGCGAGTTCCCGTGCCAGCAGCCGGGTTGCGGTGACGAGCCCCCCCTTCGCGACGGTGTAGGCGAGGTGCCCGGGGACCGGCCGCGCGGCCCGCCAGTCGACGATATTGACGATCTGCCCGCCCTGGTCCGGCGGGACCTGGCGGGCAAATGCCTGCGACAGGAAGACCGGGGCCTTGAGATTGATGTCCAGGTGGCGGTCCCACCCGGCCTCCTGGAGTCCGGCCAGCGAGTCAGGAGTGAAGATCGCTGCGCTGTTGACAAGGATGTCGACAGGTCCGAGGACGGTCGCGGCGTGCTCCAGGACCGTTCGGGCCGCGGTCACTGGACGGGAAAAATCGGCCTGAATGGCCGTGCCCCGGACGCCGGAACGCCGAATCTGCTCCAGAGAGTCTTCGGCGGCAACGCCGGATTCATGATAGTGCAGACAGACATGGACCCCCTCGGCGGCCAGCCGGACCGCGAGTGCGCGCCCCAGCCGGACTGCGCCGCCGGTCACGATCGCCGTTCTGTCCCGGAGTTCCATCGACCTGGCCTGCTGCGGAAGATCGTCCGCCGCACCGACTTTGGCATTGCAGCGTCCCGAGCCTGACTAGCCGCGAACGCAGCGGTTCTGATATATTTCCTGCTCCAATGATAAAGAACTGAGCCTCCGCCGGTAAGGCGCGCCAAGGGGTTGCGCCCGGAGTGCCGTTCGAATTCTCCAACCAGACGTGAGTCGCCCGGCCGGACAGCCGGGCTGTGCGTGTCAAGGACAAACATGGTCGACCGTAACCTGATTCGTGAGTTTCAAGTAGACGACAGCATGCTGACCCAGATCGAAGGTCTGGGGGACATTGATACCGAAGGTGACGACCATATCTACCATACGATCAGCGAGGGCGGCGTCGACGTCAATCAGATCGTGCAGGGCATCGTGCTCAGCGTGACGGACGACGAAGTGCTGGTCGACATCGGATACAAAAGCGAGGGGATGGTCCCGGTCGATGAATGGGCCTCGGACGAGCCCAGGCCGAAACCGGGCGACAAGGTCGACGTGCTGCTGGAGGAGATTGAGGACGATTTCGGGCTGCTGCTGCTCTCGAAGCGCAAGGCGGACCGGCTGCGGGACTGGGAGTCGGTCGTCTCCAAGCACAAGGAAGGGGACGTCATCAAGGGGGCGGTGATCCGGAAGATCAAGGGGGGCCAGCTGGTCAATATCGGCGACAACGCCACCACGTCGGGCAGCCGCGGCGTCAACGTGTTTCTGCCGGCCAGCCAGGTGGACATCCGTCGCCCGTCGGACATCGGCGAGTTCGTCGGCCGCTCGATCGACTGTGTGATCCTGAAGATCGACGAGGCGCGGAAGAACATCGTCGTTTCACGGCGCA
>CAZWGW010001028.1:0-2599 GCA_964633565.1 uncultured Planctomycetaceae bacterium | reverse complement strand
GAGGTGGGGATCGGCTTCTGCTTCGCCCGGGCGCTGCACGGGGCAATGAAGCACGTGGTTCCGGTGCGGGCCGCGCGGGGGTTTTGCACGATCTTTAACCTGTTGGGCCCGCTGACCAATCCGGCCGGGGCGCGGCGGCAGCTGATCGGTGCCAACCGAATTCAAACGGCCGAGTTGCTGGCAGACGCAGTCCAGCGGCTGGGAACCGAGCGGACAATCGTCGTGTGCGGTAACAACGAACTGGATGAAGTCTCGTTGTGGGGAGAGACTGTCGCGTTCGGGGTCGGTCCCGACAGTGTCAAGCGGGGCACCTGGACGGCGGCGTCCTTCGGTCTCGACGAGTGCCGCGTGGACGATCTGCAGGTCTCTTCGCCGGAAGAGAGTGCGCGCCGAATTCGCTCGATTCTCGCAGGCGATGGAACGAGCCGCAACGAAGCGGGCTGGTCGCACTACGGGACTCCGGCCGGCGGTTCGAGCCGGATTTCCAGGTCAGGACGGACAGACCTTACCGCCTCTGCGCCCTCCGTCGTCACAGCCGTCCGTTGCACGTCCACCACACGCAGCGCGGGCATCTCCGCCAGTCGCTCCAGCCCGGCGTCGCTGACCCGTGTGCCGGCAAGATCCAGGCGTTCCAGCTTTGGCAACCCGACAATCCACTCCAGCCCGTCGTCCGTGATGACATTTCCGTCGAGCAGCAGCGACTCCAGTTCGATCAGTGTGCCAAGGTGTTGCGATGTCTCGTCGCCTGTGCCCGTGGCATGCAGATCGAGCGTGCGCAGGCCGCCGAGTTGGCCCAGACATTTCCAGCCGGTAATCGACAGCGGCACCTCGCGCAGAATGAGCGTGTGCAGCCGCGGCAGCCGGGTCAGTTCGGAGAACCCCGTGCCCGTGACTCGCGGCGTCAAGGACAGGTTGAGTTCTTCCAGCGCGGGGAGTTGCGCAACGTGGGTCAATCCAGCGTCCGTGATCGGCGTCGCGGCCAGATTGAGCCCGCGGAGGCGCGTCAACGGCCGCAGTTCGGCGAGCCCGTCGTCGGTGAACCGGCCGTATTCCAGTGACAGCAGCGTCAACTGCGTGAGCGTGCCGACTTGCTCCAGACCTTCGTTTGTCACTCCGAATTGTGTGAGATTCAGTGTCTCCAGTGCGCTGAGCGTCTGCAACTGGCCCAGTCCCCGGCTCGTGACGCGGCAGTCCTTGCCGATCCACACCTCGCGAACGCTCGGCAGCGCCTGCAGGTGACGCAGGTCGTCATCGTCCGCCACGGTGCCGTACAGGTTGACGCCGACCGGTTCGTCGAGCCATTCCCGGGAGCGCTGGTCTCCCAGCACATAGCGGAGCCAGTCCGGACCGCGCAGTTCAACCTCGACGCTGACGCCGATATTCTCCGTCCCCGTACGAGTATCCCCCAGGTGTACCGGTCCCAGCGGGACGCCCGTTTCTTCGATCGCGTCGAGCGCGCGAATCGCGTTCTGCCGACTCTGGAGTCTGAGCGAGAGAACGAGGATGCCGATGACGATCACCAGCAACGTCGCTGCGGCAAGAGACCAGCCGATCATGCGGGGACGGGAGAGCGCCATGGCGGACACCCTGTCAGCCGATCACTTCGTGGACAACCCGCGCGTTGGTCAGCGACGGATCGGTGAGGGTTTCGTCGCGGCCTGAGTGCTGGAACGTGAGCAATTCGTGGTCGATCCCCAGTTGATGCAGCAGCGTGGCGTGGAAGTCGGCCACGCTGACGGGGTTCTCGGCCGCCTTGTATCCGACTTCGTCGGTTTCGCCGTACACAAACCCCGGCTTGAATCCGCCGCCGGCCGCCAGCAGCGAGAACGCGTTGCGGTTGTGGTCGCGTCCCGTCCCATTCTGTGAGACCGGGAGGCGGCCGAACTCACCCGACCAGACGACGATCGTCTCATCGAGCAGGCCGCGCTGCTTCAGGTCGAGGATCAGTCCGGCGCTCGGCAGGTCCGTGTTGCCGCAGATGTCGACGAGGCTCGACTGTGTGTTGGCGTGCGTGTCCCACGGCTGGAATGGCTTGGGATGGATCTGCACAAAGCGCACGCCGGCTTCCACCAGCTTGCGGGCCAGCAGGCAGCGCAGTCCGTACGGCTGTGTGGCCGGATTGTCGAGACCGTACAGCCGGCGCGTCGCTTCGGTTTCGGCGGACAGGTCCAGGACTGACGCGGCGGCCAGTTGCATCCGGGCCGCGAGTTCATAGTTCTGGATGCGGGTCTCCAGTTCCGACTCCCGCGGATACCGCCTCTGGTGCATTCGATTGAGCCGGGCGAGGAATTCGAGGTTGTCGCGCTGGACGCCGTCGGGCTGCACGCGTGCGGGCTGCAGATTGAGGACCGGCGTGCCGGTGGAGCGGAACTCGGTCCCGCGATACAGGGCCGGGAGCCAACCCGAGCTCCACGTGAGCGTGCCGCTTGTGTTGTAGCCGGCGGGATCGCGGAGGACGACGTAGGCCGGGAGGTTCTGGTTCTCGCTCCCCAGGGCATAGCTGATCCAGGAGCCGAGCGCGGGGCGGCCCTGGAAAATCTTGCCACCCCTCGCCTATCTAGTACATTGCGCCCGGTCTTTCTTTGATGCGCGCGCCATG
>CAZWGW010001027.1:0-2601 GCA_964633565.1 uncultured Planctomycetaceae bacterium | reverse complement strand
ATAGACGACACCCAGCAGGTTCGCTTCTGATTCATGCCGCTGGTGGAACCGGCTCTCCAGTTTCTTCATCGGGTCGCGCAGTTCGCGGGCGTCTTCGTTGCGGTAGATGCAGGTCTGCCCGTCGACGAACTCGACGTCGCAGTTGAGGCCGTTCCCCCCCAGGTACATCAGCCGACCCCCGCGCTCGAACACCCAGCGCTTGAGCCGGTAGTACATTTCGCACGACCAGTACTCCGGATGCGGTCCGAGGAGCAGCACCTTGTAGGAGTCGAGGTTCAGCCGGTCGAAGTGGAACTGCGTCTCGCTGTACACGTCGTACTCGCAGCCCTCTCGCTCCAGCCATCCGAGCAGCCGCCACTCGGCCGGAGCGATGTGACACGGCGCGCGGCCGGCGATCGGGTCGGTGACGCGCGTCTCCCGCGGCACGTGATTGATCGGCTCGGGGCGCTCGAACGAGAGCGGGTCGTAATCCGGCCCGGAGTAGTTGACGTGCTCCGGATCGGTGTAGCGGTCGAGTTCCATCCGCGCGTTGAGCGTTGGCGTTGGCGGCAACCGGTGCGGATGGATGTAGTTGCTCCGCCCGCCGAAGTTGTTGTATGCGTTCCACGTGATATCAGCGAGCAGGACCGCGCATTTCTCCTGCGGCGCGGCCGGCGCGACGACCCATGGAAACGAGAAGAACCGCCCGGTATCGGTCTCGGCATGAAAGTAATACAGCCCCGAGCGCTGCGGCGCGGTGATGAACTGCTTATGGTGCGGGCTGGTATATCCGTGCCTGTTCCATTCGGCCCCGATCCGCGTGTAGTCGCCGTCGGGGGTCACCTGCAGCGTCGCGCCCGGTCCGTGTTCGTCAAACCAGCCGATCGGAAGGACATGCTCCTTCTCCAGACCGTACCGCCAGAGTGAGATCCTGTACTGCTCCGGCGAATGGACGCGGAACTCGGACTTTTCGCCGGCGAAGACGCACTTCGGCCAGGCGTAGCCGAGCAGCGAGTTGGAGAGCAGGCGGAACTGGTACGGCGCATCGGGATCGACCCTCATCCGCACCTTCTTGGGGCCGAAGCCTGGTGCATTGAGGGAAACTGTGTACGGCCCCGGCTCCAGGTCGGCGTACACCGCCCCGTTGGCACACGAGCGCGCGGGGACGGCCGTGGCACCATTTTCAAAGAGGAGCAGGCCGTCCGCGATGGCCACGTACCGTTCGTCGCTGAGGTAGCCGATGAGCATGGACGACAATCTATCGCGCGCGCCGTGACATTCACAACTCTCGCCGACCGACGCGCCCTTGCGTCTTGAATTCCTCACAGCGAACAGGTGTGATGCAGGCGGACACGATCCGCAGGGTGCTGTCGCCACTGCCCACTCATCACCACGGTACCGGCCACAATGACCATCCTCCTCCTCTACAACCAGCCCCCGCCGGACGCAGCGCCCGACGACCTCGACGTCCTCGTCCAGCGCGACGCCGTCGCAGATGCCCTCCGGCAACTCGGCCACGACCCCGTCCCGCTCGGCTGCACGCTCAACCTCGAAGACGCCCGGCGACAACTCACCGCCGCCCGTCCTGCCATTGTGTTCAACCTCGTCGAATCACTCGGCGGCACCGACCGCCTCATGCCGCTGGCGACACTGCTGCTCGATTCCCTGGGCCTCCCCTACACCGGCTGCCACACCGCCGCCATCCTGGCAACCTCCGGTAAAACTTCCGCGAAGCGCCGTCTCCGCTCCGCAAAACTGCCGACGCCCCCCTGGCTGGGGCTGAACGAACCCGCCGCCGCGATCCCTGCCGGCAGATACATCATCAAGGCCGTCTGGGAGCACGCCTCCGTCGGACTGGACGACAAAGCTCTGGTCAACGTTACAAGCGCCGCCGAGTTGACGGACCGAGTACGACGCCGCAGCGAATTCTGCGGCCGTCGCTGCTTCGCCGAGCAGTTCATCGACGGCCGCGAGTTCAATCTTTCGCTCCTCGCCGACAACGGACGACCATGCGTCTTGCCGCCTGCGGAGATCGATTTCTCGGCCTTCGCCCCAGGCAAGCCGCACATCGTCGGCTACAACGCAAAATGGACCGAAGACTCCGACGAATACCGGCAGACGCCGCGCCGGTTCGACTTTCCCGCTTCGGACCGGCCCCTGCTGGACCGCCTGTCAGACCTGGCCTGCGCGTGCTGGAACGAGTTCGATTTGCGCGGCTACGCCCGCGTCGACTTCCGTGTCGATCCCGAGGGACGTCCGTGGATCCTCGAGATCAACGCCAACCCCTGCCTCTCGCCCGATGCCGGCTTTGCCGCCGCGCTGCAGCAGGCAAAAATCAAGTACACGACGGCGATCGAACGGATCATCGACGACGCGATGCGAGCGTGATGACGAGCGACGCGTCAAATCAAGGAAGAAAAGCACTGAGGAACACTAATCCGCACTAATTTCCACTAATTGTGATTTGCGGATGCCAGCCGCGCCCATCAGCAAGTGGCCGGGTGCTTCCAAATCTTCGATTTCTGGCGGGCGCAACCAGCTCGCAACCCTTCATCATTTGAGCCAGTTTCAGATCCCCGAAATGAGTGAACAGTGTGGCAAGCCGTTTGCATGGTGGTCTGG
>CAZWGW010001026.1:0-2604 GCA_964633565.1 uncultured Planctomycetaceae bacterium | reverse complement strand
CGGGCGCGAACTGACCAGACCCGGTGCCGTCACGTCAATCGCCATGTCGCTACGCTCTGGACGCAGCAACAGCCGCGCCTCGGACTCGAATTCGTCGGGCATCGACATCACGACGAAGAATCCCGCGATGGAGATCACAAGGAAGACAGCGGCGATCAGGTACTTGTGCCGGAACAGCACGCGCAAAATGTCCCGGGCTGACGGAATGGCGATCTCGCCAGCCGCCTTGGACTGGGACACCTTCCGCCGCATCGAATCCAGTTGTTCTGTCGGGTCGCTCACGCGTCCAGCACTTTCGCCCAGCCGTCTAACTCACAGCCGCCAATCCGTCCACCGGTCTCGACCCTCGCAGCGGTTTAAGACCGTTCGCGCACTCGCCGGAATTCTCTTGACTGTTCTTCCTATAACCGACTCAAAATGAACGACATAATATCAGTTGTAGCGCCGATCCGTAAAGGAATTTGGGCTCGCTGACTCGCGCGAACTTAATGACCTCTGACCAAACGATTGCGGTTCAGGCGTCGCGCATTCTTGCCCTCCCCACGCACCACCAGTTAAGGGGAGCAAGTTACCTGCCGATCCTTGTTCCAGCCGGTGGCATCTGAATCGAGATGGAATTGAAGGGCTTTTGCAGTGGATTCCCGCATTTGGCGGGTGCGTCGATCTCCGACATCCTCGTGAGAGGGACGATAGGGTGATCCCGAACTTACTCAGCCGTGACAACGAATTGTTACATCCAGCAACACTAATGACTTGTCGAATCGATCAGAATCCGATCCTGTCTTCGTGGTCTTTATGGAATTTCTTATTGCGACACGTTCCATGTCAAGACTTATTGACACGAGTCCGCACTTGTGTCAGGCTCACGCCCACGCGTTACGTGATTCTACGGATTTGCGTTGAACGCAGGGCAACAGGGCTGCGATCGTATTGAGGGCAGTTGGGCCCTCGAACGACCTGGGAATGAGGAGTCCCGGCTGACGTATCGGCGGCGAACCGCGGAATGGCGTCTGCGCGCGCCCGTGGTAGGTGCAAATTTGGCCGGTTAGGCATGCTTTGCCTACCGCGTGTTCAAATTTGTGCACCGTTTCAGCACAAGGTCTTCGTACAAGTCCAATGACTTCAACGGATTGTGACTGAGGTACGCCGATTGCGCTAGTCCTCCGCCTTCGGAAGGCGTGCAGTGTGCCTTCTCGAGCGCTGGGGGCGGTCAGACGACCGTGGGGTGGCTGTAGGGGGAAGTACGCGATGAATTTCTGTCGTGCAGGGGGACACGCGGTCGACGCGCTGACGTCGACGCGCCGGCGGGCCGGAACCATCGGTCTCGCGTGGTTAGTCGTAGCTACTATCGCGCTTTGTTCAGGCGAATCGGTCCAGGCCGCCACGTTCACGGTATCGCCGGGCCAAAGTATCCAGTCGGCCATCAACGCGGCTGCCGCGGGCGACACCGTCGTCGTCCAGTCGGGCATCTACACCGGGGGCGTGACGCTGAACAAGGCGATTACGCTCCGGGGCGAACCTGGCGCGACCTTGCGCGCGTCGACGTCCGGCAGCGGCGACGGCGTCAAGATAGCCTCCGACAACTGCACGGTCGAAGGCTTGCGCATCGAAAACTTCAGCATGGCGATCGCGGCCTATAACAATCCGAAGAGCAACGTTCGTGTGCTGAACAACCACACCTACCGCAACCAGTTCAGTTGCTGGATAGACGGTCAGAACTGGCTCATCGAAGGAAACAATTTCGAGCGCGCGTATTACTGGAGCGGCACCGGCGACTGCGACTACACCCGCATGTTCGGCCGCGGCCACGTGTTCCGCCGCAATTACATTCACGGCAGCATCATCCCGACCGACCTCGCGCCGCTCAGCGGGAGCGACTATGCCCATCTCGACGGCATTCAGTGGTTCGGCAACAGCGGCAACGGCGAAGTCTTCCAGAACATTCTGATCGAAGAGAACTACCTGACCGATATTGTCCAGGGCTTCTACATCAGCAATCCGAACAGCACCGGCGACATCGACGGCGTGACGATCCGGAACAACGTGATCTGGGGCCAGAACAACCCGGAGGCCGGCCAGCTCGGGAACCGCCCGGTTTGGGGAACGCTGTTCGGCAGCGGCAATGGCCTCTACCCCGCGCGCAACACACGGTTCGAAAACAATCTCTTGTACAACATCGTCACCAACCTTGCGGGGACCGGTGGGCATCAGGGCGTCTGGCAGAAGAACATTTTCATTGCGAAGCCCAACAACTATTCGGTCGCCTACTACACGGAAGGCGGCAGCACCGCCGGTCTTTCCGGCACGGGTGACTGGCTCTTCCGGATCGGCGATGTCGGAGAATGGTCCAATCCCGGCAACATCTTCGCCGATCCGCTCATGGTGAACGAGTCCAATCCGCTGGGCGCGGACGGCATCCCGTTCACGGCCGACGACGGCTGGCGTCCCGGGAATTCGCAGGCCGCCACATTCGGTCCTCAGTACGTCGCCGGCGGGGGCACGCCTCCGCCGCCTCCGGCCACGACCGTCACCGCGAACGACGACGCGTTCGCGAGCATTCCGGAAGACTCGACCAACAACACGCTCAATGTGTTGGCGAACGAC
>CAZWGW010001025.1:0-2604 GCA_964633565.1 uncultured Planctomycetaceae bacterium | reverse complement strand
TGCCGCTGATGGCGCTCGTGAGCACCGGTCCGCCGCGATAGAACTGGTGGCGGTACATCGCCTGCCAGTGGTGGGCGACGTTGCGCGGATCCTTTCCGACAAGATAGCTCCCCAGTTCCTCGACGGCGGTCGCGACCGTGTCGGCCCGTCCCTCGACGATCGGCTCCCCCCAGCCGACGACGCCGGCGTCGGTGTGGACCTTGAGAAACAGCCACCGTGGCTGGACCTTGAACGTCTCCAGCTTCGTGACGCGGACCTTGTCGCGCCCCGCGCCGACGAGGTCGTTGACCGGGCTGGTCATCCGCAGGGGGACCGATTCGCCTGGGGGCGGATCTTCTTCGCGCGGGACCTGGCCGAGTGCGGCCGTGCTGAGACCGGTAAGTCCCATTGCGGCGGAGTTGCGGAGAAACGAGCGGCGCGTGGGCATGGGGAGCGCTCCAGCAAGTGCGGACCAGACAGGATCGTACCGCAGTTCCCCGGTGAATCTCCAATGAGGCGGTTTCGTCGAAGGTTGCGTCAAGACGGCATCACGTCTGACGCAGGTAAATGAAATTCTTCCCGAGCCGCCCGCCGTAGTTGCCCGCCGAAATCCGCACCAGCCCCGGCGTGTCGATCGCGGCCTCGATTGCGGTTCGTGTCGCCTGCGTGACCGTCTCCAGATTGCGCCCGTTGATGATGATCTCCGTGATCGACGCCACTCCGTCCGGCACTTGCGACTCGGCCCCCAGCTTCTCGCGCAGCGTGGGGCAGAACGGGTGGTTCGTGCTGGCGAACAGGAACGAATAGCGGCTGCCGGCCTTCGAGCCGCTGGCGGCAATGCCACCGGGGAACGGGGCGATCACACCGGGCGTCTCATTAACGCCGCGCAGCGATCGCTCGGCCGCCAGCAGTGCGGCATCGGCGGTCTCGCCCATGAACCACAGGTTGCCCCCCATGATGCCGTCCTGGAAGCCGAACCGGCGGTCGACGACGAATTCGCCGGCCATGATCGGGACGACCCACACGCGGCGGCCGAAGCGGACGTCGCGGAACTGGTGCCCGTCGCCGAACAGGGCGATCTTGCGGCCGAGTTTGAAGTACGGATCGCTGTCGATGAGGTTGAAACAGGCCGTCGTGGGACAGGTCAGCACGTTCTGGCTGATGCGGGCGAGCAGCGCCTTTTCCAGGGCCGGTTCACGGTCCTTGCGGAAGCGGGGAACGTGAAACTGCACGATGGCACCGGGGCGGCCGTCGGGCGTGGCGAACGATTCGTCTCCGCCGGGACCCACAAACCTGTCGAGCCCCGCCTCGCAGTCGCAGAGGATCGTGCTCGACGCGTGTCCGGTTGCAGCGTTGACGGCATGCTGCAGCCACGTCCGGTCGCGGGCCGTGATCAGCACTTCCGCATAGATACTGCGAAAGGCTTCGGCGTAGGTGTCGTCGATGGCGGCGCGGGGTGGCATAGTAGTCGCGTCACTCCGTGACGCGGACCGGTTCAAACTGCGGGTGGGTTACGTGCTGGGCGGTGACGAAGGTTGATCGCCGATCGTGGTTCGGGTCCCGGTCACGGAGTGACCGGACTACTTTGGGCTCACGCGCGCCCACGCCCCTCATACACCACCGCTTCCGTCACCACCCTGTCCATGAAAATATCGTGCTCCTGCATCGGGATCTCGGGAAAGAGCTGGCACTCGAACGCCAGGCCGACCAGCGGGGCGTCGGTGCGGGCGTGCTGGAGGAGCTTGTCATAGTACCCTTTGCCGTGCCCCGTGCGGCCGCCCCGGCGGTCGAAAGCGACGCCGGGGACGAGGATCAGGTCAAGCTGCTCCGGGGTGACCTGTTTGTCGCGCCGGTGGCGGAGTTCGGCCTTCGGCTCAAGGATGCGGTACATGCCCAGTTCGAGTTCGTCCATTGACTCCAGGCGGAACAGTTCCAGTTCGCCGTGCTCGTTACACCACGGGACGACGATCGTCTTGCCGCTGGCGAGCGCGGCCGGGAGCGCCTGCCGGGTGCGGACTTCAGCACGGACATCGATGTAGAACATCACGGTCGCGGCGCGTGTGTATTCGGGAAGAGCGAGGACGCGGTCCATGATCCGGACGCTGAGTTCGTCCTTGTTTTCAAGGGCGCGACGGGCGGCATGGGCCTGTTCGCGGATGTCCTGCTTAGAGGGCGGCACGGAGGAGATAACCGGGTTCATTGGTGGTCGAATTGGCGTCGGAGGTGCGGTGTCGCTTGTCCGCGGATATGCATCCGCGGCTACTGTGGGGGTTATTCTCGAACGAGGCCGAGGCGGACCAGTTTGGCGCGGCATTCGTCCCGCTCGCGGCTGCGCTGCAGTTCCTTCCACGAGTCGTCCTGGGCTGCGAGGAACGCTTGGTCGTTGAACGGCGGCGCCGCGCCCGAACGGCTGGCGTTCGCGCTGAGCCGCTCGATGACACCGATGTCGAGCCGCGTCAGGAACATCGCCTGCATGCGGTAGTCCTGAAACGCCTCCCACACGAGCGGAAAGAGCGGCTGCAGGATCTGCTCCCCGATCGTCTGCGCGTACTGCCGGATCTCCAGTTGCGCGTGTTCGTCCATCCGCAGCGCGAGGAAGTGCAGCAGGTTGTGCAGATCGATCTT
>CAZWGW010001024.1:0-2609 GCA_964633565.1 uncultured Planctomycetaceae bacterium | reverse complement strand
ATACAGTGGATTTGTGCGGAGCAGGATCGTATACGACAAAGTCGGCGGGCAACCGGCAAACGTCACGGAATTGCAGGGCGCAGTGCGGAGTTTTCCAGCCGCCTTGTTTTCCCCCGGCGTTGTTCGCAGATCCGAGTCGTGATGCCCAGCACAACCTCTGTTGCTGATCGAACGTCCGCCGGCCTCGCGCCGCTCCGGCCGGCCGGTCCGGGTCTGCCGGAATCGTGCCTGTGGGCGTGCGGATACCTGGTCGCGCAGGCACTTGTCGCGGGGGGAGTGATCGCGCTGCTCGTCATTGCGGCTTACGGACGACTGCCGAACAGCAAGGCAGAAACTCTGACGTGGCTGCTGGACCTGCAGGTCGATTCAACATTCCTGCTGACGGGCGTGACGAGCCTCGGTGCGGTGTTTCTGCTGGCGGGCGCGGCGCGATTACGGCTGGGACGGACAATCCGCGGCCGGTTGCATGTCCGCACGCCGGAGTTGCGCGATGTGCTGCTCACGATCGGCGCCGTGGCGCCGCTGGCCGTGGTGTCGAATGCACTGTATCGAGTGGCCCTGGACGGCTGGTCGGCACTCGCTCAACTGGTTCCTGAGCTGGCGTCTGTCAATCCGTCGAACACGCTGCAATCGATCCCGTTCCAGGCGGCCAACGTCCCGTTTACGATCCTGGTCGTCGCCCTGGCGCTCGGACCGGCCATCGGCGAGGAGCTGGTGTTTCGCGGCGTGATCGGTCAGGGGCTCGTCCGTCGGTGGGGGATGCTGCCGGGGGCGCTGCTGGCGAGCCTGCTGTTTGCGGCGACGCACCTGTTCCCGCCGCATGCCCTGGCGACGCTGCCGCTGGCGTTGTTTTTTCACTTTGCGTATCTCGTCACGCGCTATTTCTGGGTTCCGGTGCTGCTGCACTTTCTGAACCATGTGCTTTGCCTGGCGATGTTCAAATTCCCGGTGGTGCAGCAGTTGCCCGGCTCGCCTGTGGTCGTGGTGTTCGCGGCGCTGTATGTGGTGGTCATCGGTGGCATGCTGTGGCGTCCGGCTCAGGACCGGCGACCGGTCGACCGGCGGATGTCACCGGGCGGTTTCGGGTGCATCCCGGCGCGAGCGGCGATGGCCGGAAGCTGTATTCTGGGATTCACCACGACGTTTGTGTGGTCGGTGATGACGACCGCCGCGCCGTAAGAGCCCGCGTCGGCTATTGTTGTCCCAGAAACATCGGCCACGGCAGCAGAAACGCGTGGTGCTGGAACAGTTCCGCCTTCCCCTCAGCACCGATGAACTGCGAGAAAAAAAACAGAAACACGTACGTGCCCAGCAACGGAAACATCAGCAGGAACCGCACGCACAGCCGCGTGATGAACCATGATCGCCGCCCTTCACGCTGTCGTCGCACGGCGCGGTGATATGCCCACCCCGTGACCACGCGCGCCGGGTAGATGCTGGCGATGAAGACCAGCGTGATCCCCCACAAGGCGTCGCTTGGAAGAAGCGCGACCTTGAACAGGTACAACGGCAGCGCCAGCACGTAGATCACGATGACTGCGAGCAACCAGGCGAACGGTGCGTGGCAGAACAACTCGCGAATCGTCCGCAGTTCCCGATACGCCCCGAACCGGTTCTCGGCCGCGAAGTGTGCCTGCAGGAAGGGCACCCAGGCAAAGGTCACAACGAGCAGCAGTCCCCCCACGAAAGTGACCAGGATCTGGATGCCCTCGCTCTGCCGCGCGGCAGCATAAAGCGCCGTCGGGATCATCAACCACAGCAGTGCGCCGACGAATCCGCGCAGGCCCAGCCAGAAATGGTGGCGCAGCCGCAACCCTGAAACGAAGTCGCGAATGTTCCGTGACGCAATCTGCAGATAGTCCCCCGCCCGGAGCCGCCTGACCAGCCAGATGCCGCGCACGGGCGTGAAGAAGCAGGCCAGCGTTCCCCCCCGAGCCAGCGCCAGGCAAAGGTGGATCGTGATCATCATCCATGCGAGCTGGGTGCCGATCCCCAGGGCGATGTCGGCCCGCGAGCCGGGATCGATCAGGTGCGCGTCAGCGGCAGCGGAAGAAAGCAAACGGAGCGGCAACAACCACAACCAGACGCCGAGGACGATTGACCCGATCCGCGGCGCCAGGCCCAGCAATGGAAAGGCATTTCGCAGCTTGCCGGTGCGCGCCAGGCGTCCTTCAACTTCCAGCAGGTAGCCCAAGGCCAGGAAATTGACGATTGGAATCGCCGCAATCACCGCCAGCAGCAGGATCAGACTGGCCAGCCCGAACAGCGCGCGAACGACCCAGGCGATCGCCCTCAGGGGATGCCGGAACGGGTGCGGGAACGGCGGCAATCGTCCTTCCACATCGAACTCGGCAATCTCAAGCGACTGCGCCGGCGCCTGAAGCTCTGCGACATCGAACACCGCCTGCTCAGCGCACTCGGAACCGGTTGGAACGATCTCGGGGAGCCAGACGTCGCTGCCGTTCAGAATCACGTCTCCATGCCGCGACGCGACCGGCGCTGTTCGGGAATTGTCCGGCGGACTCTGGTTCGGCACGACGCTCTCACAAAAGTCGTCGCGGAACACCGTGACGCGGTAGCTGGCGGCGATCTTGCGGGCCTCGGGCTCG
>CAZWGW010001023.1:0-2638 GCA_964633565.1 uncultured Planctomycetaceae bacterium | reverse complement strand
GCGACTGCGCATCCTGCGGCGAGGCGTCGACGTCAAGCTTGAGCGCGACCCAGCGCTGCAGTTCCTTCTGCAGCGGTTCGGACTGGAATTCGACATCGAGCTGGCGGCACGGGGCGCACCAGTCGGCCCCGGCGTGGATGATGAGCGGCGCGCGGCGGCGCTGGGCCTCGACGTAACCTTTTGCGAGCGTGTCGAGCCATTTGACCTGCTGGTCGGCCGCGGGCGCGGCGGCTTCGGCCGGGCGCTCCTGGGCGCCGGCGCGCGGAACAGAGGCGAGGAGAGCAACGACCAACAGTACGGCGATCCTGAGAATCGCGCGGCGCGCAGTACCGAAGCCCGGAGTCCTGTCCGGTGCCTCGCGCGCTTGCGACGGCGCGAGCGCAGCGGCTGCGTTATGGCACGTTCGCATTGTCGTCACCATGCTTAATCTGCGACCAGTAGACAGCGTAGTCGAATTCGGGGCTGTTCTCGTGATCGTGACAGACCACGCAGCGGTCTTGCGCCACAAAGGGAGTGCGGACCTGGGCGTTGTCGACGTGGGCGCGCGAAGGGCCGTGGCAGGTTTCGCAGCCGACGTTGGTGCGGTCGGACGAGCGCCGGGCGGAGACGAATCCGCCCGGCAGTCCGAAGCCGGTCGTGTGGCACTGCTGGCACCAGGAGTCGACGTGCGCGCCCTCCGCCGCGAGCGTCTGCCAGGCGTGGGAGTGCGTGGAGTCGTCCCAGACACGGCAGTCCTCCGAGTGGCAGTCGCGGCAGGACTGGCTGCCGGCGATTGCGTAGGACCGCGGGATGCTGGTCGGCAGGGTCGGCGCGAACCCGGATTCCGCCGCCGAAAAGTCGCGGTCGGCGAGGAACGCACGGAACGCACGCAGGTTGTCGACCTGTTGCGCGTCGTCCGTGAATTCGGCGGTGACTTCGATCGTCCGTCCGCTCCAGTCGTACTCCGCGCCGCCAACGGCCGTGAACTCGACAAGGAACTTGCCTTTGTTCGTCGCGGCGGCGAGCAGCGCGGGTCCGGCCCGTTCGGGAGGGATGCTCTGGCCGGTCGGTCCTCCGATGACGAGGTCGGCTTCCGGCAGGTCGCGTGCGAAGGACCGCAGTTCGGCCTCCGGCAGATACGCGAGGACGACGAGCGTATCGAACGGCGTCTGGACTTCGTCGAGCACCGCGAGGACGGCGTCGCGCGGGTCGGTCACGCGGACGTCCGGCGTCGCAAACTGCTCCGAGAGGATACCGACGATGAGGAGCGTCCGCCGGCCGGCAGTCACAATGCGGTGCGTCGGCGCGAGGCGCTCGCCGGACGTGGTCGCGGCGTTGGCCGAAATGAACGGAACCCCGAGTTCGGCCGCCAGCCGCCGGAGCGCCTCGGGACCGAGTGCGGCTTCGGGTCCACCGATGTTGTGAGCGGCCAGGTCGAGCGCCAGTTCCCCTGCGAGGATCGCCTCGAACCGCGCCTGTTCGTACAGGGACGTGCCTCCCGGCGCGCCTCCGGCGTCAAGATAGACGACTTCGGCGGACTCGCGGAGTTTCGTCACGTACGTGCCGCGGCGGAGCAGGCCGCCGGACTGGTTCGATGCGCAGCCGCACGGCACGAGCCACCCCTGCGTGTCGCCGCTGACGACAATCACGAGGTCGCGGCCCGCAGTGGGCGCCGCGCGAGGCGCGTCCTCCTCTCGTGACGGACCGGAGCAGGAGACTGCGATGCCGGCCGCGACGATCCCGCCCACCACGGCGAGGAGGCCGCCCGTCAGGATGAGTGGGGTGCGGGACATGTCGATCAGAAAATGAGCGCGTACGCCAGGATGTTCACGTTGACGTCCACGCAGTTGGTAATCTCGTTGCCGCCGCAACAGCAGCAGCCCTGGGTGTGGGCCGTGTCGTTGAGGCCGTCCTGGGAGTAGATCACACACAGCCGGCCGCCGATCGTGACCCCCTCCAGCGGCTTGGGCTCGCCGTGCTTGGCGTGCAGTTCGCTGATGGCATAGACCGTGTTGAACACGGGGTGCTCCATGCCCAGCGGCTCGAGTGGATAGTCGGGGAACAGGACGCTGATCTCTTCGCGGAACGAGCGGTCCCATTCCTGCGACGAGCACCCGGCGGAGGCCAGCAGGAACCCGCCGCGCTCGATGAATCGCCGGAGGTTTTCGCGTTCGGCGTCGGTCAGGCGGAACGCCCCTTCGCCCGTCATGATGACCAGCGGGAAGTTGTAGACCTCCTCCGAGTCGGACTTGACGGCGTGGAAGCGGCGGCTGGTGGAGATGGCCGAGTCCTTTTCGGCCGCGATCAGGAAGTGGTCGGAGAAGCAGTGGCTGCTCTTGACGCCGGCGTAGATCAGGTTGGCGACCTGCACGATGCTCTCCGCTTCGCCGCCGACCTGCTTGGGGTCGGGGACGCGCGGCATGTCGTCAAGGGCCGATGCGGCGGGCGAGGCCGCGGCAGAGCTGTTGCCGGGCGGCGGATCGGAGTTCTGCCCGATCGCGATTGAGATCGCGAGGAGCAGCGCCGGAACGGCCAGCAACGCTGAGATGCGGCAACGCACAGCGTGCCGAAGAATGAACAAACTCGTGGTCATGGGCGTCTCTCTATGCTCATTCGTGAGTTTTCCGGGGAAGGGGTCGGGTGTCCAGAATTCAGTTTT
>CAZWGW010001022.1:0-2639 GCA_964633565.1 uncultured Planctomycetaceae bacterium | reverse complement strand
GGCGAAGATCTCCCCCATCGTCACGTTTTTCGCGCTGTGGGCGAATTCCGGGGGGAGGTCCTCTTTCCGGTCCGTGCGCTGACCGAACGTGATCAGGTGCGTGCCGTCGGGGGTCAGCGCAAGCGACCGCAGCGCGGGGTTGAAGCTGTCGCCCGAGCCGGGGCCGTGGGTATGTGGCATCATGCGCGCGGGTTTTCCGGTCTCGGCATTGAGCACAACGACCCTGCCAGACATGCCGAAGCCCACGATCAGCACCGCGCCGTCCGGCGCGAACAACAGTGCCGACACGCCGCCTCCCAGCGATTGCCGCCCGGCCCCCTGCTGCGACCGGTCGGCGTGCACCCACAGCGGCTTGTCGGACTTGCCCGCGAGCTGCACCGTCACCTGACCGTCGGCGTCGCCCCACGCCAGCAGTGTGCCATCGGGGCTGAAGGCGACGGCGCTGATCCCCTGCTGGTTGTCGGTCGCATAGTGCTGGAGCAGCGCACGCCGCTCGACATCCCAGAGAAATGCGCGTCCGCGAAAATCCCCGGCCAGGAGTCGTTTCCCGTCCGGAGCAAAGGCGATGGTCTGGACCGGCCATGCGTCCGGACCGGGCGGCACGAGGTTCGCCGCCAGCTCTCCCGTTGACGCGTCCCACAGGCGGATTCCCCGTTCCTGGTTGATGCCGGCCGATGCCAGGTAGCGCCCGTCGGGGGAGTACGCCAGCGAATAGACGGATGAGCGCTGGTGCAGGCGGTGATCGCCGAGCTGGAACAAGGCCCGCTCGGGGAGTCGGGTGGCCGGCTCGTCGGCAGTTGTGCGCGAAGCGAAAAATGTCGCGACGCCGACCAGCAGAACAGCGCCGTCAACCGGGAAACGCGCCATGGTCACCCTCCTGATCTCGTGACGAACAGCGACGACTCTGGCGCTCAGTGTCGCACATGCCGACGGAAGTTCCCAGATCACCGCACCGTGCGGACGTGCGTCGTGCACGCGCCAATCGCAATGGACTGTTGTGCGCCCCGGCGTTATGCTTCGCCCTGTCACTGCCGGGCGCGGAACCGAGCGACATGGCGCGCGAACGAGTCATTCAGGGAGGAAACGGCGAGACGCCCCCGGGTGGTGGAGGCGGCGGCCCTGTCCCTCCCGGCCGCCCGTTTGATCCCAACGACGACCGCTTCGACGAGACGCTGCGGCCGCAGTTGCTCGACCAGGTCGTCGGTCAGCGGAAGGTCGTCGACCGCGTCCGCGTAATGCTCGACGCCACGCGCAAACGGGGCGACACGCTCGGCCACCTGCTGCTCGACGGCCCCCCCGGCATCGGCAAGACGACGATCGCCACGGTCATTCCACGCGAACTCGGCGTTGACGTCCAGATTGCCGCGGGGCCGGCCCTGTCGGCCCCGAAGGACCTGCTGCCGTACCTCACGAACGCGTCGCACGGCTCGGTGCTGTTCATTGATGAGATCCATCGATTGCCGGCGGCCGTGGAGGAGTTTCTGTATCCTGCGATGGAGGACTTCCGCGTCGACATCGCGCTGGGGGAGGGGCTCAATGCGCGAACGATCAACATGCAGCTCAAGCCGTTCACCGTGATCGGGGCCACAACACGGGCCGGCATGCTCACGGCGCCCATGCGCGACCGGTTCGTGTACCGCGAGCACCTCGATTTCTACGAGCTGGAAGACCTGATCGAACTGGTCTGCCGCAATTCCCGCAAACTCAAGACGGATGTCACGCCCGAAGCGGCGCACGAGGTGGCCCGCCGCAGCCAGGGAACGCCGCGCAAGGCGAACAACATCCTGATCCGCACGCGGGACTATGCCACGCTGCAGCACGTTGAGGGGAAGATCACGACCGAGATTGCCAGCTCCGCACTGGAAATGCTGGAGATCGACCAGTTGGGACTGGAGCGGCAGGACCGGCGGTATCTGGAGACGCTAATCGACGTCTTCGGCGGCGGTCCGACCGGCGTGCAGGCGCTGGCGCACAGCATGAGCCTGCCGGCCGACACGCTGGAGGACGACATCGAGCCGTTCCTGCTGCGGAGCGGCCTGCTGCAACGCACACCGCGCGGCCGGGTGGCGACGGAGGGGGCGTATGGGCACCTGGGGCGGAAGGGGAAAGGCGGGGCCGAGGCGGGGCGGCTGTTCTGAGGGTCGCACATTTGTAGCGGGTCGTTTAACCCGTAGCCGAAGGCGAGGGAGTACAATGCACCGCCTCCCTCGCCTTCGGCTACGGGTTAAACGACTGAAAGCGGCCTTTTCGCATGACTTTCCCAATTCTCTGCCGAACCACTCGATTTCCCATATCCACGCCGTCGTATCCCTGCTACACTTCGGGAGCCTCGGGGTGGGTTCGCCCACTTTCCAGGACGATTTGGGATCGCATTTGCCCATCCCCGCTTCTTCCTTCCTGGCTCTCTTGCGGAGAGTCGTCTGCTCAAGCAGCCTCCAGGACTGACAAGCTGGCTGCAAACGCATCTGTATCGGAGCGCAACCGGTCGCCGTTATCGGCACTGGCGTTGCCTCAGCCTCCGGGGCACAACTCATCTCCTCAGTGCGGACCACCGGGTCCCGGGACGATGAGCGCCTGAAACTGGACCCGCGCGCGCGGGTCAAAGGATGACCATGAGCAAGAGACTGTACGTCGGGAAT
>CAZWGW010001021.1:0-2647 GCA_964633565.1 uncultured Planctomycetaceae bacterium | reverse complement strand
GACGTCGCGCACCGAGGCGGCCAGCGCGGCGAACCCGACCCAGGTCTTGATGACTCCCAGTCCGTACTTGCGGGCCAGGAGGACAATACTGTCCGACGTGGTGTGCGACAGGACGATGAACTTCTTGTCGGAGTCTTTGACAATGCCGTGCCGCTCGATCTCACGGTGCATGCGATACCACAGCAGCAGCGCCCACAGGCTGTCGGCCGAGAGCAGCGTCCAGTCCTGCCCGTCATAGAGCGAGCGCTGCGACTCCGGCACCTTGACGACCACGCCGCAGCGGTCGGCGTCCGGGTCGGTCCCGATCAGGATGTCGACATCGTCAAAACTCCCGATCCGTCCGGCCTTGTGGTCCTCCCGGTACGCCTTCACCGCCGTCAGCGCCGCGCGGACGTCGCCCGGGTCAGGCTGCTGTTCCCTGCCGGCCCGCCATTCGAACGACGGGAACAGCCCGTTCAGGTCGTTCAGGCCGCCGCTGGTGATGATCCGCAGGTCGCGGAAGCCGACGTCCCGCAGCAGCCGAGGAACAGCGCGCCGACCGGCCCCGTGGAACGCGCAATAGGCGATGCACAGCGGCTTCGTGGCCTTCGCCTGGCGCTCCTTGAGGTCCGGCGTCAGCAGGAAGCTCTTCACGTGATCGGCATGCGCCTGGTGGACGTTGAGCACGCGCCCTTCGCGACCGAGATAATTGAAGCCTTCGATCCGCTCGTCGCCGCCGAGGAAGACCAGCTTGTCCGCCGGCGCGTCCTCGAACTTCATCAGCCCGATGTCCTTCGTCGTCGCTTTGGCGATGTACTTCTTGTACATCTCGTCGCGCTGCTCGGGATCGAACTGCGAGCCGTTGCTGCACGAGAGCTTGTAGCCGTTGTAGCGGTAGTCGTTGTGGCTGGCCGAAATCAGAATGCCGATGTCCCCCTGGATCTTTTTATAGGGGATGGCGAACGTCATCTCCGGGTAAGGGCACGGCTCATCGAAGAAATAGACGGTGTAGCCGTAGTGCAGGAACAGTTGGGCCACCAGCTTGCCGAGGTCCTGCCCGCGGACGCGGCTGTCGTAGCCGATCACGACGCGGTCGAAGGCCGGTTTCTGTTCCTTGCCGAATCTCGCGACGCCGGCCGACGTCAGCAGCAGCACGACGTCGTTGATCGTGTTCGGCCCCTTGAGGATCGGCGCGTGAATACCGTCTTTCGCAAGTTGTTCGACCGACGCCCGGTCGAAGGCCATCATGCCGCGGATGCCGCCGGTGCCGAAGCGGGCCTGCTGCCGGTACGCGTTGACGATGTCTTCCCAGCGCTGCGCCTGGATGGCCGCGTAGACCCCCTGCCGGAAATTGGGGGAGAACCGCGGGGTCTCGTCATCAGTCAGCCATTTGCGCAGGTTGGGGACGACGTTCTGCGACGCCTGCTGAAACGCCTGCTGGTCGATGTCGCCGCGGGCGCGGGCCGCTTCGAGGAACCGGGTGACGCCGGCCTCGGCAGTGGCCAGCAGTTGCTTCGCCTGATTCGGGTCCATACGGGATCAGTCGCCTGAGGGGATAATGGGATTTCGGCCAGTCGGCATGCTATCAGATCAATGGGGGGCAACAAGCAACGTCGCAGCAGCCACACCGCCAGTGGAGATTCGCCGCGTGTCCCCGCGGCATGATATGCTGCGGGCCGGCTCCTGGACTGCGGTCATCAGGTCAGGGTGGTCACTTCGGCAACAAAATGGGGAGCGAATATGAATCACTCGCGGACGCTTCGAATTGCCTGGATACTGGTTCCGTGGTTGTGCACCGGCTGCGCGCCGTCGTCCACGTCTGACGGTATTGTGTCCGTCGCCGAGGACGATCAGGAGATGGAGGCCGCCATTGCCACCGCCCGCAGCAAGTTGCCCGACTTCTGGGCCGCGTTTGAGCAACCGGCCCCCGGTGACACGGACTTTGCATTGAAAGTCGAGATCACCGATCCAAACGGCACCGAACACTTCTGGGTGAACAATCTGGAGCGGACCGGCGGCACGATCCACGGCACGATCAACAATGATCCCGAGATTGTCCGGTCCGTGAAGTTTGGCGAACGGATTGAAGTGCCGGAGGCCGACATCTCGGACTGGACATACACGCGCAACGACAAAATGATGGGAAACTACACGTTGCGCGTGCTCCTCAAGTCGATGCCCGCCGAGGAAGCTGAGCACTTCAAGTCGATGCTGGGGGAACCATAGCCGGTGGCGATTGTCCACACACTTCCGTCGCGCGCGCTCTCGTCGTCCACGACTGAGGATTCCCGCGTGCCAGCGACAAGTTCGATCGCGCCGTCCTGGTGCTTCGCGAATCGTCGGGGCAGACTCATCTCTGCTGTCATGCTGGTCGCCGTCGTCTGCGGCACCGCGACAGCAGCCGATCCGGACATTCCGGTCTTCGTCCGCTTTCAGGAGCAGTTGTTTCCGAAGGGGGGCGATTTCGAACGGTTCTGCGCCGAGCGCGCAAACCTCGATCGTGGCGAAAACCGCCGGCACGTCATCGCCACCCAGAAGCAGCACGGCGAACAATCGTGGAAAGTCGTCGCGGAACAGGTGGCCGCACTGGATCAGGGCGGCGACCTCCAGGCGGTCGAGCGGTACTGGATTGTGAACGGCTTCGCGGCGCTCGCCAGCGACGACGCCG
>CAZWGW010001020.1:0-2651 GCA_964633565.1 uncultured Planctomycetaceae bacterium | reverse complement strand
CCCCGTTTCATCGCGCGGCGGATCGTGATCGCTGCCTCCGAAGACGTGGGGAACGCCGACCCGCAGGCGCTGCTGGTAGCCAATGCCGCGGCGGAAGCGACCGATCGGATCGGCATGCCGGAGTGCCGGATCGTTCTGGCGCAGGCCGTGACGTACCTCTCCTGCGCGCCGAAATCGAATGCGTCGTACAGGGCGATTGACGCGGCGCTCGACGACGTGCGCAGTCAGCGGGTGATCCCGGTCCCGACGCACCTGCGTGACGCGAGCTACGGCGGGGCGAAACGGCTCGGGCACGGCGCAGGCTACCAATACGCCCACGAGGGGGAGGGTGGCTGGGTCGACCAGGACTATCTGGGGGTCGAGAAGACGTACTACGAGCCGGTGGAGCGCGGTACGGAGGCGGAGTTCCGGCAGCGGCTGGAGGAATTGCGAACGCGCCGCCAGCGGTAGTCCTTGCAGATCACTTTCCAGCCGTTGTCCTCAGAACGCGGCTTCGGCCGCAATAATCGCGATCAGGATTGCTGCGCAGACCACGGCATGCCTGCGATCGACTTGCCCGCGCGCATTCCCCAGCCCGAAGGGCTCTCCCAGGCCGTTCCACAGCGCCAGCCCCGGCACCGCGCAGGTGATGCCGAACAGCCCCAGCGGCCACCGCGCCGGCAATATTCGCAGGATGTCGGCCGCATCCCCCACAGGGAGTAACACACCGCAGCCGATGTAGCATCCGTTGGCCACGAGGCAGAAACCCGCGAAGAACCGCAACAGATAGGTCCACGATAACCGTGCAACCCGCGCCCCCAGCCAGAGCGCCACCGGCAACAGCACGCCGACGATTGGCCCGGCCCAGATTTCAACGAGCGGCCGGGGGTTCGGGGAGACGTCCGTCCGTGAGATTGTCCACGGTTTGAGTTCGACGTGGACGACGGTTCCTCCGGTCGCCCAGGCGCCGAGGACGTGCCCCAGCTCGTGGATGATCTGCATCCCGAGCCAACTCACGCCGAGCAGCGAGCCGATCAGGACGATTCGCGGCCAGCGCGCCGGAGAGTGGGAAGTTGTCGACATTGTTCGCAGTATACGACAGCCGCGGATGCATCTCCGCGGAACAAGTGAATTGGAGCGTTCAATTCTCGCTTGTTCCGCGGAGATGCATTCGCGGCTGTTGCCTGGCGCACATATTGCGTTCCGCGCTCCGCGCGCTGTAGCCTGCAGACACCATGTCCGACGTCACTCGCCTGCTGAAAGCGGCACAGTCCGGAGATTCCGGGGCGGCGGTCGAACTGCTGCCGGTGCTCTACGACGAGCTGCGCCGACTCGCCGTGCAGCGCCTGGCGCACGAACCGGCGGGACAGACGCTGCAGGCCACGGCGCTCGTGCACGAGGCGTACCTGCGTCTGGTCGACGTGGAGCAGCAGCAGCGATTCGATTCGCGCGGGCACTTTTTCGCCGTCGCGGCGGAAGCCATGCGCCGCATCCTTGTGGAGAACGCGCGCCGCAAGCGGCGGCTGAAGCACGGCGGCCAGCTTCATCGCGTGTCGCTGGAAGAAGCCGATGTCGCGATCGAGCCTCCGGAAGCGGAGCTCGACCTGATTGAACTGGATGCGGCCCTGGAGTCCTTCGCCGTCGAAGAGCCGCGCAAGGCCGAACTGGTCAAGCTGCGGTACTTCGCCGGGCTGACCGAACCGGAGGCGGCCGACGTGCTGGGGATCTCGCGGCCGACCGCCGCCCGCTGGTGGGCGTTCGCCCGGGCGTGGCTGTACGAGCGGATGCAGGGGGAGGAGGCCGCCCGCCAGCAACAACAATCCCAGCAGTGAGAGGATTTCAGCAAACTGGATGAGGCGCGCCGTGGGCCGGCGTCGCATTGACCGGTAGACACCCGTTATTGTGGAGTGACTGCCATGTCGAGCGAACATCATCCAGATCGCAGCGCTGGCGAAGGTTCCGTCGACCCGTCGTCCGTCGAGGGGCTGTTCGTCGCCGCGCTGGGCAGGAGCACCGCCCAGGAGCGGAAGAGGTTCCTCGACGAAGCGTGCGGACAGGACGCGGAACGTCGCCGGCGCGTGGAGGCGCTGCTCCGCGCTTACAACGACGCCGGCAGCTTTCTGGACAAACCTGCGCTCGCTACCGCGGGGACTGTGCAGGGAGAGCAGTCGGTCGACGACGAAATTCGGCCGTTCCTGGCGCCGACGGACGCGCCCGGGCGGATGGGGCTGCTCGGTCAGTACGAAATCATCGATGTGATCGGCCGCGGTGGGATGGGAATTGTGCTCCGCGGCTTCGACCCGCGATTGAGCCGGGTCGTGGCGATCAAGGTGCTCGCGCCGGAACTGGCCGCCAACCCGCTGGCGCGGCAGCGCTTCATGCGCGAGGCGAAGGCCGCCGCAGCCGTGAGTCATCCGCACGTGGTGACGATTCACGCGGTCGAAGATGGGGCCAATTCCTCGACTCTTGACCCTCGTCCCTCGACCCTCCCGTTCCTCGTCATGGAGTGCATCGCCGGGCAGTCGCTGCAACAGAAGCTCGACAAGGTTGGCTCGCTGCGGCTCATGGAGATCCTGCGGATCGGCAGGCAGATTGCCGAAGGCCTTGCCGCGGCCCACAAACAGGGGGTGGTGCATCGCGACATCAAGCCGGCGAACATCCTGCTGGAGAAC